>JBBSNE010000008.1:0-18810 GCA_038232815.1 Euzebyales bacterium
GAGATCGCTGCTCCCGCAGAGGTCTTTGACGAGGACGTGGCCGAACAGATCACGTCAACCGTGTCAGTGCGAGCACCATGACCCTTCATCACATGGGCCGCCAAGCTTTGTTGGCAGCCGGCGTGACGTTGGTGGTCTGGCTGCTGATGGGCTTGTTCGTTGGTGTCGTCACGGTCACTGATTCCACGACGGCCTTGGATGTCGCAGTCGTAGTCGGCTCGGTGATCCCCGCAGGGGTCGGGGCGTGGTTCGGCGCCAACCGAGTCATCCATGACCTTGGTCACGGGCTAGCGGCTGCAGCCGTGGGGCTGTCAGGTGCGTTGCTGGTGGTCATCGTGTTCGCCGTCCTGGGCAACATCGGCGGCGAGCAGGCCGGACTTATGCCAACCGTGGTGTGGCCGCTCATCGGAGGATTGGCGGGGGCCTGGTTCGGCGGCGTCAGGCACTAGGCCCGTTTGGAAACGGCGGGGTGATCCGTGCGCCGGGCCGCAGACCCCAGGCTGCAAACCGTCCTGCTTCGGCCTCAACGACGGCGTGGGCACGCCAGACCACACGGCTCATGCGGTTGCGCGGCAGCGATTGGACGTGCAGTACGGTTCCGTCCTTTGTGACAAAGGCGATGTCCAGATCGAAGCGCATGCGCATGCTGTGGACCTGCTTGGCGGGGGCAAGCCAAATAGCCCCGTCGATCCCGTCGCGTCCCAACAGGCCGCGGCTGCGACTGGCGGCCGTGGTGGCGACCTCAAGCGGGGCGACGTCCCGACCGTCCACCACCAACCGCGCCGTCATGCTGAAATCAGGCTGGGGTTCATGCAGCCCGCCAGATCGTCGCCCGGCAACGACATTTTGTACCGTTGCTCGAACCGATGACGGGTTTCCTGTGCTTGACCAATGGCCTCCTCCACGTCGCTGTTCAGCAACGGCCCGTCCGGGACCGAAAGCAGGTCATCAGACACTGCGATCGCAAAGGCCTCGATCAGACCGGCGGTGACGTCGTCACCCTCTTGGCGGACCTGCTCTGCCTGAGATGCCAGTTCAGCCGCAACCGAATCCCGGAACTGCCCCCGACAGGCGGTCGGTTGTTCGTCGGCCGCAGGCGGACACAATGCCGGCCGCAGGGCCTCGACCGGCCGAACCGAAAGAGCGTCAACTGCTTGGAACAAACCTTGTGGATCGCTGACCGAAGTGTAGGACCCCCCACTTCGTGCAGCGACGTCGCCCAGCACCGCGCCGTCGTCCTGGGTGACGTTCAGTCCGATCACGTCGATGATCGGCGCCGTCTGGTTGCCGACCAGTTCCTCCACCACGGTGACGGGGTCCTCTCCACAGGTGTCAGCTCCGCTGGTCAGCAGAATCATCCGACCCGGTTGGGCGCCGGCGGAGCTGTCAGAAACCTGACCCGCGGAGGCAAGGATCGGGGCGGCAGACTTGATGATTTCGGTGACCGGTCGCCAGCCCACGGCCAGTGCCGCTCCGGCGATGTCGGTTGCGTTGTCTGGGGCCAAATCACCAGGGAAGGCATGGGTGGTGATCGCGGAACAGGACTCCGTACGCCCTGACTGCAGCGGATCACCTCGATCACCAAAGCTGATCAGGCCAAGCGGGACGAAGTCAGGCGTTCCGATTGTCAGTCGTTCCACGGCCTGTCGAGCCGCGTCAATGCGTGTGGAATCACCAAACGCTTCCGCCATTGCCGAGGCCCCATCGACCGCGATCAGAACCGGGGCACGTGCGATGTTGAGGGCGGCAGCGATCTGGGCCGGTTCGGCGCAGCCCTCTGGCTGGCAGTCGTCGCCCGACGGGTCGTAGCCAAGCGTGGCCTCGACGGTGTCGGGGACGCGGTTGCCGTCGGCATCGTCACACCACTCGATCCCGAGCGAAGTACACAATTGCGCTGGTGTGCCCGTCACGACAGATTCTGACGCTTCTTGCCCGCTCGGCGTCACCGTCGGGATCGGCGCCAACGGATCCTGCTCCTCGGCAACGGTGGACCGGTCGTCAGGGTCGGTGGCCCGTGCCGGTGCCGCGGTGTTGCCGGACGGCAGCACCGCGATGGGATCGCGAACGGTGGTGACTGCTGGATCGTTGGTGACCAGACCCGGGCCGCTACACCCGGCCACCAACGTCACACCAGCCGCGATCGCCGCCACAAGACGCCGCCTCACAACCCCCGCCTGCTCAACTCAAAGCCTGCGAACCCTCCGATTGCCAAGGCCACCAAGGCAATCGGCACCAGGTCACGTGCCGGCTGCGCGGGTCCAAGGGGTGGAGGCGGTGCAGTGGTGACGGTCGGTGCAGGATCTGGCGGGCCGGCGGAGTCCTCTGGCTGGCGGCGTTCTGGCGTCAGCGATTGGACCGGGACAGGCGTGCCGGTGACGTCGACGGCGATCTGCAGCCGAAAAGCCTGCGCTTCCAGATCCGTCTGCCCCGTGCGGGAGCGCAAGGCCACGGACAGCAGCGGACGATCACCCCCAACCGGAAGAATCTCCTCCACGGGCAGCTCGACGATGGCGTCGTCTTGGCCGGTGAACTCGGCATCGGACTGGGTCACTGGTTGGCGTTGCGGGTCGGTCAGTGTGACCTCCAGATAGGTGTCCTCACTGCCGGGGGCATCCGGACGGCCGACGATGATCACGGTGGCACGGACGCGTTGGCCGGGGCGGGCATCAACGGCATACCACAACGTTTCAGACTGAAGGATCGTGTCGACTGCCGCACCCGCGTCCACCAGAGGGGCGTCCAAGGGGTTCGGGGCGCCTTCGATGCTGGGTAGTTCCTGGTTGGGTGAGGGTGAGGCTGATTGGGCCCCTGCAATGGACAGGAATGGGGCCATGGCCGCGAGCGTCAGCAAGGCCATCGCGAACCATTGCCTCATGGGCCCAATTTTCGTGAGGTCACCGCACCAGCCAGGGCCCCCAAAAGACCAAAGGCGACGATGGTCACCAGGTAGTAACTGGTTGGGGTTGGAAGCCGACCGGGATCGATCGGCGGCGGCTGTGACAGGGCGGGGCGTGCCGCGGGGGGGGTTGGGGGATTGCCCACATCCTCACTGGTCACCGCGACGAACAGCTCGATCGGCAATTCCAGGGAGGCGAGCAACTCCCGGTCTTCTCGTTCCTCCGGTTCTGCCAAGGCGATTCCAATGGCATACCGACCGGGATCAGAACAGACGGTGCCCCCCTCGACCTGCAAGCCGTCCACCGCCAGGTTCTGGGTGAACGGGCCCAGGCCCCTCGCGCGGTCGGTATCGCAGGGGGCCAGGCCGATGACATCGGCAAATCCCAAGGTCATGTCAATCGTGGCCCCGGGGATCTGTGGGGTGTCTTCCGCTCCGATGATGGCCGCGGTGGAACGGACACGGTCCCCAGGCTGTAGATCAACGGCATACCACCGTTGCTCGGGGTAGGCCAGTACGTCGACATGCTGACCCGGCTCGATCAACACGGCTTCTGCCGGGGTCGGCCCCCCTTCGATGGGTGTGCCGGTCGCAATGTTGGCTCGTAACTCCCGGGCCAGTTCTTCTGCGCTTTCAGCCGGACGATAGGTCCCGCCGGTGGCCTTGGCGATGCACCGCAATTCCTCCTCCGCCGCCGCATCCACTTGGAACCCGACGGTCTCGACCCGTAGCTCCACCCCTTCGGCGATGATCTGGCGGGCGGTCTCACATGCTGCCGGTGGCGCGCAGGTGTCGATACCATCACTGACCAGGATGACCGTCCGCAGGGTGTCGGGGGGCAGGTCGTCCAGCGCCGCCCGCAAGGATGTGCCGATCGGGGTGAACCCACTGGCCTGCAGACCATCAACAGCGTGCTGCAGATCACTCTGGTTGTCCCGTCCAACGGGGACCAAAAGCTCGGTGTCCTGACAACCCGCCTCACGGTCGGTGTTGGGTGTCCGATGGCCATAGGCCCGCAAGCCGACGGTGGCGTCTTCGGGCAGCCCTGTGATCAGCTCAGTCAGCGCCTGGCGTGCCGCCTCGATCTTCGGCTGACCGGTGCCGTCATCGGCGTTCATCGACCCCGATGCGTCCATGATCAACAACACCGGGGCGCCACCCAACGGTTTTGCGGTGACCGACGGTTGGGGGGTTGCCCGTTCAGAGCCTGACTGGGCCGATGCCGGGATGGCTACGGCCGCTACGACAGCAACAGTCACTATCGCAAGGCAGGCCATCAAGCCGCCTGCCCGTGGCTGCACCCGCGTCCTATACCCCGTTCGCCCATCTGACAAGGCTGAACAGCTCGCCAAAATCGTCACCGCAAAACCGAAGACCAGCCAACGCCCCCACATCACAAACAAACCAGCGCTACTTGACAAGCCGGACCCCGATGGCGGCGTCCGCCGTCAACTGGGCCTTCCCACCAAACGGCTGCCACCCTCCAGTCCCACCCGCAGTACCAGTCCGGCCACCACACTCACGGCCAGTGACATGGGACAGATGCACCGCGTCATTGGACGGCAGGGGCTGACACAAGCCAATGGAGGCATCGGCATTGGCGGCCGCCGCAGCCGCCTGATAATTAACCACATCAACCGCCAGCCCGATGTTGTGCATCGACCGGCCCGGCGCCGCACACGGACCCGCAACCGTGGGACACAACCGCGCTTGATACGCCGGCGACCGATAGCCCGAGGCCAATAGCAACGGCTCACCCATCGCCGCCTCCAACGTCAACAACGACACCTTCATCGCCTCTTGCATGGGCCGCACCGCGACCCCCGGCCCATCACAATTGCTATACCGCCGCAAATACGATTCCTGCGCCATCTCAAACGTCACGCCTGCCTGATCTGCAAGCGACCGCAACTCCGCATCCCCCACCGGACAACCACCGGCCGGGGCCGTCCCCCCACCCCCAGACCCAGGGCCCGAACGCGACCCACCACCCGGCGTCCAAAACCCACCTGACAACATACTCCCTGCCCCTGGCCCCACCTTGGCCGTGGCATCTTGCACCCCCCGCTCATCACCCCCCAACAGAAACTCCCCTTTCACCTCCCCTGTCTCGGGATCAACGTCTCGGTAGCCCTCCGGTGTCAACGTCCGGTCCGTGTGTGACCTCACCGACACCTCAAACGTCAAATACCCCACCGTCTTGATCCCAAAATCGCTGATCACCACGTCATTGGTGGCCGCATACCCCCGCGCCTTCCCCGCCGCCCGAGCAACATTCACCACGAACGGCCGCTCATTCCACGCCCCTGTCATCACCCATTCCAAAATCTGATCGCGAATATCATCTGCCGCCGCCAACGCCGCCGCGTCACTGCCCGTCTGCGCCTCAGCCCCCAAATCCGACGCCCGCCCCGTCTGGAAAAAGGCCACACCCGCCATGAACGTCACCAATAGCACCACAATAAAGAGCGGAAAAACAGTGCCGTCATCTTCAATGTCCAACCGATGACGTATCACTTTTATCACCTCTTTTGGCAGATCAAGCCGATGTCTTGCTGAACCGGCACCTGAATGTCGTCGCAACCCTTTTGCCTAGTTTGTTGTTCACTCCGGCCTCATCCGCCCGGACCCGGGCGTCTTCATAGGTGGCCTGCAACTCCTCCAATGTTTCACGCATCTCCTGGGCGCGCTGTCCGGCTATGTCCTCGGCCTCCCGTACCATCACGTTGCTCCATGTCTGCAAAAACCGTCCGCGGTCCCGATCGCCTTCATCAATGGCCTCAGCCCCCAAGTTCTGGATATAGCGCGACGCCTCCAGCCGATAGTTGACGCTGCATACAGCCCCCCTGGCGATCGCCTCTATTTGGCATGTAATTGGTTGGACCGCCTCTTCCGCTTGCGTTCTGTATGACTGAAACACCTCCTGCAGAGCGTTCGCATTTGCGGCGTCTCGGTAGACACCCCCCGTGGTTTCAGCCACCGCTTGTAGGGCTGCCCGGTCAGCCTCACCGACATCGAACCCGATGACATCCACTACCACCTGGATGCCCAGATCGACCAACGCCTGCGCGGACACCACCGGATCCCCATCGCATGTCTCAATCCCATCAGAAATCAAAATGATCCGGTTCGTCGCACCCTCCAGCCCCTCGCCCTCATCATTCTGTGCCGCCGTTTGCAACACCGGTCCAGCTGCGTCCAACGACGCCGCGATCGGCGTCCATCCCGTGGCCTCAAACTGCTCCACAACCGTCGCCGCCGATTCAGCCGTCAACTCCCCCACCGGCGCAAAAGTATCTATGCCCGCGCATGACTCTGCCTTTCCTGCATCGGAATTATTCCCCCGATGCCCATACACCATCAACCCCAAGTCAGCATAGTCAGGAGTTGCCTGCACATACCCGACCAACGCATCCTTGGCCGCCACCATCTTGGTCTGACCCCCGCCCGCATCCCCCGCCATCGACCCCGACGCATCCAGAATAAACAACGTATTGGACTGCAACGTAGCTAGATAATCGTCCAACTCCATGCCCAGGCAATCAGCTTCAAAACACTCATCGACAGAAGAGTCCCTACCCAGTGCCTCATCCACGGCATCGGGCCAGACATTGCCATTTGCGTCCTCGCAAAACCCCTCCTCCTCTATCAACTCACAAAAGGCAGTGGTCCCCTCCTGCATGATCTCTTCGCGAGTTGGGTACGCAGGCTGGGACGGTACGCTTGGAGACCCCTCCGGGGATGGCGCGCTCGCTGACGGGGCCGCGGATGCTGGTGGATCGACGGAGGGCGATGGCTGCGCCGTGACGCGGGCCGTCGAGGATGTCGATGCCGATGCCTCTGCTGATGCCGTAGCAACGACTGACGGGGCGGCAGATTCCTGCACTGCCGACTCTGCTCCATCGTCATCTTCTGGCAGAAGCGAACAGCCTGACGCCAAAAGAACTAGCGCCAAGCACGCGGCAGTTGCCGAACCGCACATGGGGGCATACCAAGGCGCGTTGCCCCGATTTCCCTCGGAGCAACGCGCCGTGTCATTCAGTTCTGGATTGATGTTGTTATCCTCCAGCCACCCTGCCAATGGCGGCCTCGATCTTATCGGCCACCAAATCACCGATGTCCGGCGCCCGGGCCAGCAGGGCCACGATGACTGCCGCAGCCACTGCAGCGATTCCTAACCATTCGACGCTGGTTTGGCCCTCGTCTGACTCCATCCGGTTGCAGAGGTTCTGGAACGCCAACTGAGCGGTAACGTATAGAGCAACAATGTGACTGTTCATGATGAATCTTCCTTTAGGGTTGTCCGGTGACTCTTGACAACAGACACGGTATGGCGGCCGGTGGCCAACGAACAGGGCCCTAGGGCCCAATCTGGCGGTCCCAAAGGGCCCAATCTCATCTGGGCCCCCCTCCAATCAATTGGCAGCTGCATTGGTCCCCAACCATTTGGCAATGGCTTGCCCCCGACTGGTCACACCGAGCTTGCCATACGCCCTATTGATGTGGTTCTTCACCGTTTTTTCGCTCAAGAACAAAACCTCGGCGATCTCAAGATTGGATCGGCCTTGGACGATCAGGTTGAGCACGTCGATCTCGCGTTCGGTCAGTCCGTTCTGATGAGTGACCTGACGCAGGGCTGAATCATTGCGCACCAGGTCGAACAGCGCCGGGGCAACAACCGGGCTGACCTGTGTGCCGCCACCGTGGACGTTTATGATCGCCGCGGCCAACTCCTCGGGAGTGAAATGCCCATGAACCAGATAACCGCGTGCTCCAGCCTGGATGGCTCGCCCGACCATGTCGGAGTCCTCGGTGTAGGTCAGCATCAACACTTTCGTCTCGGGGGGGACGCTGGCCGCTGCCTCTACACCGTCCATCACGGGCATCCTGACGTCCATCAGCACAACATGGGGTAGCCTGCTTCGGATCAATGACAGGGCTTCTTTGCCAGTACCTGCCTCCCCCACCACCTCCATATCGTCGCGGATGCCCAGTAGGCTTACCAATCCACTTCGGATGACCGGGTTGTCATCAACGATCAGGACGCGGATCACGACAGGCTCACCTCCACGGCGGGCGGTTCAAGGTGGGCCGGCCGGTCAGGGTCGGTGTCGGAGGTCAACGGCACGACAGCCGTCAGGATGGTGCCGTTCCCCGAATCCTGAATACTGAACACGCCCCCCGCACGTCTTGCCCGTTCCTGCATCCCGACCACACCGTAGTGGCCCTGGGAGGCCAACAATTCCAAGTCCGTGCATGCGATCCCGGATCCGTCATCAGCGACCTCCAATACGGCATTCGGGCCGTCCTGACAAAGGTAAACGGACACCGACGTGGCGGTGGCGTGCGCAGCCACGTTCCGCATGGCCTCTCGAAGGATTGTGAACAACTCATAGCGAGACTGGGGGTTGATGCGTCCAACGGGTGACACCGCGAGCGATACTGCTATTCCCGTCTTTTCCTGCCATTCCTGTGCCCAGGCCATGACCGATGTATGTAGTGGGGCATTGACCTCATCCGACCGCAGGTCACTGATCAGCTTGCGGGCTTCTGATGCCGCCGTACGAGCGTCTTCGGACAGTTTCAAGGCTTTGTCGACGGCCTCGCCCGGTCGCTGCTGGACCCATTTCGGCAGCGCCGCTGCGGACAGTGAGATGCCGTGCAGGGTTTTGCCCAGGCTGTCATGCATCTCCCGGGCCAGCCTGCCGCGTTCCTCGGCTGCAGCCGCCTGGGCGACGGCAGCATCAAGGTCGGTTTGGACCTGCGCTGAGCGCAACAACAGCTCGCGCAGTGCCGCCGCACCCAACCCTGCAACAAGGATCAGGACGGGGATGCTGACCAATAGAGTGAATGGCGCTGGCTGCGACGACAACTTGCTCGCGACCGAGGCGTACCCGACGGCGATACCGCCGCCAAAGATGGTCCCCCCGATATAGCCGTACAGCGCACCGGCCAAAAAGGACGTGCTGATGGTGTACAGCACAAACGGTCCGTCCACACCGGCGGTGGCCAAGATCGCAACGGTGATGGCCAAGTCGATCACGAACAAGATCGGGTACCGGCGCAGGTGGGGAACAAACTTTTCCCACCACAACAGCAGGCCGACGCCGGCATAGGAGGCCAACAGCATAAGGGCCAAGACCGGTCGGTCGGCTCCACGGAACAAGGCTGCGCCCATTGCGGCCAACAACAGGATGAGGCGTAGGTCCACGGCTAGTTTGACCAGACCGCTCAGCGAATCCGACGTCTTGACCGGTCGTCGGGGTGAGTCAGCCACCGAGCACGCCTCCCAGGTCGATGTCGCTGCCGATGAGCATCCCGCCGAGCAGCAAGAGCGCTGCCCCCGGCATGAGCAGTGCCGTGGCAACCAGTGTGACCTTCGGTACGGCTTTTGCGGCGCGTTTTCGGACGTCCTGTCCAAAGCTTTTTCGCATGTCACGGCCAATCGCGACCATTGCATCAGTCAACGGTGCGCCTAATTCCTCAGCCTGCAGCAACGCCCCCACAAAACGGCTCAGCGACGGGCTGTCATTTCGCTCACGAACCCCCTCAAAAGCTGCCCGACGTGAGGCGCCCACATCCATCTGTTGAAGCGCGATGCGAAACTCGTCTGCCACCGGCGAGTCAAACTCCTCACCCACCCGACGCAACGCCCCACGGAACTTCAACCCCGCTTGCACTGTGACAGCCAGAATGTCCAGATAATCAGGAAGGTCTCGCTCAATTCGGATCTGACGAACCTGGGCTCGGGTCCGTAAGTTGAGATCTTGCCTGAAATAGCCATACATCGTGATCAGCGGCATGGCCAAGGGCATAGTCGGCAGGATTGCCACTCCAAGGGTGAAGCATGTCACCACGTCCGCGGCCTTGAGTTCGGCCACGTCAGCGATGGCCAGCCGGTTCGGCCGGCCCGAGGCGTCCAGCCAGTGCTCGATACGGCGTCGGGCACGCTGGCCCATGCTGCGCAGGACGAACGGACCCAAGGCCCGCCCGGCCACAGCACGGGCTTGGCCGACCAGCGAACGCCTGGTTCGGTTGCCGCCCGCGACGTCAACGAAACGGATGGACATCGATGGGGTTTGTGAGAGCCGCCATCCCGTCAGCGCGACACCGTAGATCAGCAGGGAGGCCAACCCCACTACTGCGGGGGTCATATGTCGATCCTTGAGACCCGTCGCATCGCGGTATACCCAACGGCGAACAAGGAGAAGGCGACGATCAAGACGACCTGTCCGATTGGCAGAGCGGTCAGGCGCCGCAACGTGCCCCGCTGAATGGTCTCCAAGACGAACAGTACGGCCACACCCAGGCCCATCACCGCAAACGCAGTGAATCGCACGCCAGCCATCATGGCGTCCACTTCTCGCTTCAGATCGCGCCGGACCTCAAGATTGACCGACATCTCCCGCAATGCTTCGATCACGTCGCCGCCGGCGCGTTGCTGAATGATCAAGGTGCTGACCAGGACCGCCAACTCCCGAGACGGGGCACGTTCTTGCAGTTGTTCCATTGCCCCTGCCAGGGTTTGACCGACCTCCATCTGGCGCACCGCGTAGCTCAGCAACGACTTGGCAGGCTCCTCCAACTCGCGGGCGGCTAGGGCGACCGCGTTCGGGATGGCAATGCCGGCGCCGGCGGCATTGGACATGATGCGGGCGATGTCTGGTAATTGTTCCGCGAACTTCTCTGCCCTCTTTCGAACCAGCCGATTCAAGTAGCGGTGAAGGGTGATCAGCAGCGCGACTGCCAGGATCAGCGCAGCCAAGGGCGTCACCAATTTCACTGAGAAGACATAGACGGCTGCTGCGCCAGCGAGCGACACCATGATCGCGTCACCAGCCAGCAATCCCTCGATTCCGGCGCGACGGAGCCGTTCGTCCACCGACTGACCAAGGGGTGTCACAAGCATCGCCGCCTGTACGGTGCGACGCCACAGCGGTAGCTGGCGGCTGCGACTGCCCAATCTGGCCCGTCTGCCGGCAACCCGTCGCTGGAGGCGACCCTGGTCGTAGGTGAATAGGCCCAAGATCAGGAGACCCAAGGTGAGGCCGAGCAACGCCATAGCCGCATCCTCACTCATGCTGCCGCGTCCTCAGTAGTGGTCGTGAAGGTCTGAGGTACGTCAATGCCGGCCAACCGGAAACGCTCTCGCAACCAGCTCGGCAAACCCCCATGAACGAAGCGGCCGGTCACCGTCAAGTCCACGCCGATCGGCTCGGTCTGGAAGGTCGAGACGGGATCAAGAGCAAAGGCATTACGTTCGGGTGATCGTTTGACCGCTACCTGACCTACCCGCCGAGATCCGTCTGGATAGCGGCGCAGATGGATCATGACGTCCACAGCCCCGGTGATCTGGTCGCGTAAGGCTTCAAAGGCGATGTCCAGATCACTCATGGACGCCAAGGTCTCAAGACGCAGGATGGCATCCGAAACAGAGTTGGCGTGGACGGTACACAGCGAGCCTTCATGTCCGGTGTTCATCGCCTGCAACATGTCAAGTGTTTCCCCGCCCCTGACCTCACCGACGATGATGCGGTCAGGCCTCATCCGCAAACTGTTGCGAACCAACTCACGGATCGACACCTCACCCTTGCCCTCGACGTTGGGCGGACGCGACTCCAGTCGGATGACGTGTGGCTGTTGCAACTGCAACTCGGCGCTGTCCTCAATGGTCACGATGCGCTCGCGCTCACCGATGAAGCTCGACAATGAGTTGAGGAACGTGGTCTTTCCGGTGCCGGTACCCCCCGCGATGATGATGTTGCACCGCACCCGAACCATGGCCTCAAGCAGCCAAAGCACCGGGTCGTCGACCGATCCCATCTCTCGCAGCTCCTCCATGCTGAACGCCCGTGGGAACCGACGAATGGTCAGCACCGGTCCCGACAATGACAGTGGTGGGATGATGACGTTGACCCGCTCGCCGCTTGGGAGCCGGGCGTCGACCATGGGACTTGACTCGTCGACCCGCCGATTGACCTGGCTGACGATCCTGTCAATGGTCTGCATGAGCTGTTCGTCTGACGAGAAACGGGTGGGTGACAGGGTCAACTTCCCCGCCCGTTCGACGTAGATCTGATCGGGACCGTTGACCATGATCTCGGTCACGTTGGGGTCAGCCAATAGCGGTTCCAGAACACCGAGTCCCAGAGCTTCGTCGACGACCCGTCGAATCAGCTCCCCGCGTTCGACGGAGGACAGGATGGGACCATCTCGGCTGATGAGATGACCGACGACCCGCTCCAGGCGGGCACGCTTTTGCGTCAGGGACAAAGCGTCCAGTTCGTCCAGGTCCACCTCGCCCAGCAGCATCTCACGATACCGGCATACATCCGGGCCGACGTGGTCACGACCGCTCGCTGCCGCGCCTTCCCTGTGACTGGTCAGTGCCATCGTCAGGGCGTTCCCGTCGCGGTGTGCGGCAACGTGGCCGAACGCTCGATGGTGGTGACCCGTGAGTCGATGAAGGTCAGAACGAAGGGCACGTCGATACGCACCGTTACTGTCTCCCCGCGCCTCGTTACAGTCGTCTTGTCGCGCAACCCTGGTTCGACGGCATCCAAGGCCGCGGTCTGGGCGCTGCCGCCAAGCCCGGCCATTCGGCTGCCGTTGCGTGCGGAGTTTTCAGCCGCGTTCATAGCGCCCCCGATCATCGCTAATTGGTAGGCGGCCAGGGCAAACAAAATGAAAAAGGGCAGCAGACCCAAAAGCTCTAGCGAATACACTCCGCGCTCGTCGCGGTGGAGGAAGCCAACGGTTTGTTTCACAGACCCACCTCCACAACCGTGCCCTGTTGCACCGTGATGGTCCAAGGGGACATCCAGCCAGGGGCCAGCAATGGGACGGCGATATCGGCGCTGACGGTGTCATCGGATGTTGAAATGGACGTGCCGCTCCGCATGGATGCGGGCAACTCGCCCCGAACGACCTGCTCGACCCGTGCGCTCCCTGCCTCCCCCGTCACGGCCAACTCGCGCGCCCCTTCCCGAACCGCATGTTCACCCATGCTGAAGGCCCACCCGATCACGATCAGTTGCCAGAACAACAACAGGCCGGCCAGGGCCAACGGCAACATGCCCAGGGCCTCGATCACCGCAGAGCCGGTTTCCTCCACCCCCCGGCTGAACATGCTGCGCCGCTTCTTCGGGCGCACCAGCTGCAGCTCGCGACTGAGCGCCAGGATCCCGTTGCGCACAGGCCCGTCGGCGAGGTGGTCTGGCACCCCGGTGTTGACCGCTGTTTCCAGATCCCGGAAGGACGCGGGCACAGTAGCTGACATGACCGGCAGGTCCAGCACCCGTCCGATCAGATCGGGCTGGACCTCCGTGTCGCGACTGGCACGGTTGACCAACACGGTGATGCCATCCTTTCGGAACCGCCGCCGCTCCCACAATTGGATCAATCGCGCGCCCGATCGCATCGCCAGCACGTCAGGTGTGGTGACCAACAACACCTCATCAGCCAGCTCGGTGGCCATCGATCCGCCGTCGGTCGCGACCGAGCCGACGTCGGCCACAACCAGGTCGAACCGAGTTCGAATCGCCCCCAAGATTCCGCGTGCGACCTCGGGGGTGATGTCGGCCTCGTGTTCGCCTTGCGGCGGGGGCAGCAAGATGCGCAGCCCCGACTTGTGGGCGTACAAGGCATCGTTCAGGTGGCGGGACGTGACCTCGTGGGCCACCTCGACCAGGTCATCCACACTGCGATGGTGACTCAGGTCCAGCAGGGTCCGGATGTCACCGGTCTGCAGGTCGAAGTCGATCAGGCAGACACGGCGTTCGGGGTTGGCCAACTGGGTTTCAAGGGCCAGGTGGGTGGCGATGGTCGTGGCCCCCACACCACCCTTGGCCCCGGCGATGGCGATCATGCGGCCGCGTCGGTCCTCCGCCGATTCGGTCAGCCGGTGCCGCAGGCGCTGGGACCATTGGCCGGCGGCTTCCAACTTGCGCGACACGTCTTCAAGCCCCAGCGGGGTTCCGATCACCCCACGGAATCCTGAGTGCAGCGCCCGCTCCAACACCTCTTGACCTGGTTCTTCCGCTAACAACACCAACGCCACGTCCGGGTAGCGCTGGGTCAGGTCATGCGCGACGTCCAGTGCGGACAGCGGGCCAATTCCCGAGTCCAGCACCACCACGTCGACGTCGGTCAACTCAAGGGCAGAGTTCAGCGCCACCGTGTCGGGAACGGTCTGGGCGATGGCAAAGGTCCCAGCCTCGGCTGACAGGTCCGCGAGTTCTTCTGACATGGTGGCGTGACGGGTGGCCAGCATGACGGTGATCACTGGGTGTTCCCCCCTGTGGCGGTGGGGGCATAGACCCGTTCGGGGGCTTCCAGACGCGAGTTGTCAGCAGGCGAGCGCAAGGCAAGGCGGACTGTCGTAGCAAAGGACTCGATGTAGGCCAGGCGCAGCACATCGGAGGTCGGCAGGACGAACGTGATCGGCACCACCTCGTTGGCGGCGAACGCCCCGGTGCCCGGGTCCACCCCCTCCTCCACCTGCGGCACGCCGATCGACAGGATCTGAGCTTCCTCGATGGCAATCTCGGCGCGAGGTGCTTCGTTCTCCAAGCCCTGGCGGGTCGCCACGACATCCACCATGTCGCCGACGCCGATGTTTCCGGCGACACCGGTTTCGGCGTCGACCAAGATGGCAATCTCACGCTGTCCGTCGCCAATCGCGGGCGGGTCCGTGACGTCGCCCGCCTCCAACAGGGTCCCCGCAGGCAAGCTGTTGGACACCACCAGTCCATCCAGGTCTCGGGTGGATTGCAGCGCCAGCGGCGGTTTCCACCGGGCCGGCATGTCCACGACCTCCACCGACTCGTCGGGAATGGGTTGGAATGCGACGACGTCGGTGGTCAACCGGACCACCGGTTCCATCGGCCCGACCTGGGACTGGACATCGGCAACGAACCCGGAAACCGCCAGGAACACCGCGATGCCCCCGATGGCACTGAGAGTGATCAACAACGCCCCGCGGCGTTGGCGCGGGTTCATGTGGCCGCCACTTCCTGATCGGTCGGGATCTCATCGGCAGCGAACAGTTCGATCGCCCCGGCCTCCTCCTCGTGGGTTTCAAGCTTGGTGACCCCCGAACGAGGCAAGTGACACCAGGGGCAGATCTGATCGCCCGACAGTCGTCGGCACCACCGGCATTCACCAGGGTCAAGGCGATCAAGTAGTGCGTCGGTCAACTGCTCGACTGATCGCGGGTACAACACCACCTGCGTGGATTGCTTGGACCCCCACCAACTGGCTGTGTCCGCGGGGGGATCGACCTGTATCGCGAGGGCGTCAGGCAACTGTGAGGTGACCGTCGGACGAATCCACTCGATGTTGCCGCCCAGGTCCGCCACCACGACGCCGACGTCTTGGGTGGGTCGAGGAATGGGTGGCACCTCGCCGGATGCCATCCGCCAGACCCGGGCCTCAGGCCAGGACGAGATGATCCACGATGTGTTGGGCAGGGCGGACCGAGCGTGTTGCCAGAGAGTCGGCGCGGGGGCGGTCAGACCTGCGACGGAGGGCACCCAGGTCAGGTGAATGAGTTGGCGTTCAAGGATGTCCAGGGCGGCGGCGACGATGGCGGCGCCCCCGATGCGTTCACTCAAGGCCCCCGCCAGGGTCACCATGACGTCAGCGGCCAGAGGGGGTAGGCCGGTGGCATGCCACAGGACGGGGGGGCCGTTCATGGCTGTTCGGACGGTGCGCAACAGCCGCTCCGGGGCTGCCCCCAAGGTGGTGGGATACACCACGACAACCGCGCCTTGCAGGCTCACCTGCTCTCGGACCATGGCGTGCATGCCGGCAAGATCGGTCACGGTGTCCGCGTCGATGTGGACCACATGGGTTGTCTGATCCAGGAAGGGACCGGCGTGGCGACCCAGCGCCACGACCCCGTTCATCGTCCCTCCCGTGGGGAGGGACGCCCGAACCCGTCGACTACTTCGGCGGCCACCTCAAGCCAGGCTTCTTGCGATGCTGGGGCCAGCATGTCCGGATCGGTGATCGCCCCTGCCTCCAGGTGCCGGTCATAGGGGATGCGGTGTACCGAGCGGCAGCGACCGGCGAAATGCCGATCGATCTGGTCGATGTCGACCCGGCCCAGTTCTGAGATGGCGTTGACCACAACCACCGCGTCAGCAACCAATTGCCCCCGTCCCTGGGTCTGCAGCCAATCAAGGGTCATGCTGCCTGCCCTGGCAGTGTCCAGGGCAGTTCCTATGACCAGGACGATCTGATCGACCGCATCCAGGATGCCCTGGTTGGCGTCGTCCATGATCCCCGTGCCGGTGTCGCACAGCAGGACGTTGTAGTGCTTGTCCAGATCGTCCATGACGACCTGGTAGTCCTGTCCGCGAAGGGCGTTGGAGGCATGCGGGTCCTGCGGTGAGGCCAGGACTTCAAGACGAGAAGGAGCTTGAGAGGTGAGACTTCTGGCGTCGGGATAGCCGACGATTGCTCCGACCCGGTCAAGTGCGTCGGTCACATTGCATTCGGTCTGGCTGCTCACTCGGTGAGCCAGGGTGCCGGCATCCGGGTTGCCATCTATGGCCACGACCCTGTCAGGCCGGACGGCAGCCAGGGTGTGGCCCAGCATCAGCGTGGTCGTGGTCTTCCCGACCCCGCCTTTGCGTGAGATGACTGCGATGCGGCGCCCTTGCGGACACGGTGCCTTGCATCGCTCAACCAGCACATCCCAGGCCTGTTCACCCCGACTGGGGCCAAGGTTGACGGTACCTCCTGAAACCCGGTACAGCCAGGCCCGCCATCCCTCCGTCGGCTGAGATCGCCGGGGACGCATCACCGTTTGTTCCGTCAACTGCCTGGCGGCAGGTTGTGACGCCACGTAACTGTCCGTGGATGGGGCGTCGCCAATGTTTGCCGGAGCTGGAGCCGGGCTGTCCAGATGACCGGCCGCCGCCGCCGAAACCGGCCCTCCCCACAGCAGATCTGATGATGCTACGTCAGGTACAGCCGGATCCCGTTGTATGTCCTGTCCCACGCGGCACTCCCCGCTGCAGTGGTGATGGGCTTACGGTCTTGACGCCAAACCTATGTCGTTCGGTCACTGGTGACTAGATGAATCTGTGACTGATACGTAGTCCTAACGTTCAGGGCCTTGCGAACGATAGTGGCTCCTGGACGCCTTGGACACCGACCATATCGGACAGACATGTACGGAAAGACCTTGTCCAGTCGCGGGTCCGCGCCACAATTGCACCCTACAGTTCGGTTTCTATCCACCGGTCCCAAGACTTTACTAGTCCGCCGGCAATGTTCGCGCTACAACAGGGTGTGGCACTAGGTTCGACCTGGACGCCTGCATGACGGGAGCATGATGCACAACAGGACCGGGAATCGAATGGGATCTCATTCCTATTCGACGACGATGGATCTGATGCCTGCCGAGCCCCTCCAGGACGTGCCTGAGGTTGCCACCGGCAACACGAACGGTCAGATTGCTCTGTTTGATGAGGACGAGTGGGTGCAGCAGTCCAATCCCGCACCGCACGCCGGTTGGCGCCGGAGCCTGTGGCGACTGACTGGGGGCCGGTTCCGGCCCGCACCAACCGAGGGCGAACAGCACATAAGAGGCCTGCTCGAGGATGCCCGGCGTCCATTCACCGGGGCCCGAACGATCGCGGTGATATCGACCAAGGGCGGGGTGGGCAAGACCACCACCACGTTGAACCTGGGGCATACCCTCTCCTCCATCCGCGGGGACCGTGTCATCGCCCTTGATGCCAACCCTGACGCCGGCAGCCTGGGTTACCGCGTCGAGCGGGAAACGTCGGCCACCGCGGCCGAGCTCCTTGCTCTTGACCAACCCATCCGCTCGTATGCCCAGATCCGACCCTTCACCTCACAGGCATCCAGCCGGTTGGAAGTCATCGCAAGCCCAGACGATCCCCGACTCACGCAGCGGATGGACCGGGACGACTATGGGCGACTGCTGGCGATGCTACGACTGCAGTACAACCTGATATTGGCTGATTGTGGAACAGGCATTTTGGATTCCGCGACGCAAGGTGTGGTGCAATCAGCCGAGCAGTTAGTGGTTGTGACCGGGCCCAGCGTCGATGCAGCACGTGCGGTCACCTATCTGCTGTCTTGGCTGCGGGAGCACGGCTGGGCCGAGAAGGTCCACCGCGCCATAGTCGTGGTCAACGGCGTGCGGTCTGGTCGTCGGCCAGTAGACGTGCAACGGATCACGGAGCACTTCGGGTCCCTGACCCGAGACGTTGTGGTGATCCCGTGGGATCAAGAATTGGCAAATGGCGCGACGGTTGAACTTGCGTGGCTGTCCTCCCCCGCACGACAGGCATACCTGCAGTTGGCGGCCTCGCTCATCGAAGAGTTCGTGACGACTGACCGAAAAGTTCAGGGCACACACGCCTAGACGACGATCCGCACAGCAACACTTCAAGGGACGGACCCATGCACCCAAACCTTTTCACCGACCAGGCACTGGGATTGGCAAAGACCGATCAGGACGCTTCGGGGCGCGCACGGCGGCGACGGATTCTTCGAGCCGAGATGTCGTTGGCCGAGGGGGCGGTGTCCCGCGCCGTGATACAGCAGGCGAGCCGCAAAACCAAGCAGGGCGCCGTCGTTGTCGGGACCGCCGGGGTCCTGATGGCCCCCCAGCTGACCGGTGTCGCGCTGGCACAAGCAGATCCGCCGAAGGGGCCGGAAGCCAATCAGGACGAGACCGCTGCGTCCCTGAACGACACGTCACCCGAACCCCCCAAAGCCGAAGAACCACCGGCTGAGGAAGCACCGGCACCCGAGCCCCCCAAGGCCGAAGAACCACCGGCAGAGGAAGCACCGGCACCCGAGCCCCCCAAAGCCGAAGAACCAGTCGAGCAACCACCCGTCGAAGAACCACCGGCGCCCGAACCCCCCAA
>JBBSNE010000009.1:0-18280 GCA_038232815.1 Euzebyales bacterium
GCGTGTATGTGCCTGCAGCAGGCATCACCCTCTGACGACTGGCGCACCATGGCTGAGTTTTCGACTCTCCTCCGGGTTTTCAACGACTATTCCCAAACCATTACCGAGGATTACGACATCGGGGAGGTCTTGTATCGGCTGACCGATCAGGCCACCGAGGTCCTGAAGTTGGACGGTGCGGGCGTGTCTCTGGCCGACACCGACGGCCGTTTGCAATTCGTCAGCGCGACCGACGAACCGTCGTGCGTATCGAAGAGCAACAGATCCTCACTGGACAGGGAGGCCATCACCCCGCACGATGCCTTCGAACGCATTCGGCATCACTCCCGCGGCCGGCAGTTGCGGGTGCACGATGTCGCACGTGCGGTCGTCGAAGGTGTGTTGCGGCTCTGACGGTGCGGTGCCACCGCGACCGGTGGCCAGGCTGCGCATCTGACCCGACGCGGCATCATTGATATTCAACGACGTGTGTGGACCCGCTTTGGTCCGCGACCGGCCACCCCATACCCCTGCCGGTCATGTGTCGTGCGGCTCACCGACCAGGTGAACCACGGCACCCCCTCGACCGCAAAGGTTTTTTGATGTCATCCCCCGCTGCCGCGCGCAGTCATCCGTACGAGCCGTTCACCAGGCTTGGTGTCGATCGCAAGCTCGCCGCCGTGTTGTCCAAGGACGGTATCGTCACCCCTCGCCCGATCCAGACCGACACCATTGCTGCCGGCCTGGCCGGGCAGGATGTGTGTGGTCGCGCACCCACCGGCTCTGGCAAGACCCTTGCCTTCGCGCTTCCCCTGGCTCATCTGGATCGCGGAGATGGACGCCCCGTGGGCTTGGTGTTGGCACCGACCCGAGAGCTGGCCCTGCAGATAGCGGAGGTGGTGCAGCCACTGGCTGCCGTGCGGCGGCTGACGGTCCAGACCCTGATCGGCGGGACGTCCATACGCAAGGATTTGAACGCCTTGGACCGCGGTGTCGACCTGGTCATCGGCTGCCCCGGACGTATGGTGGATCTGAACAACCGTGGCGAGTTGGACCTGTCGCAAGTCAGTCTGGCGGTGCTTGACGAAGCTGACCGGATGGCCGACATGGGCTTCATCCCGGACGTCACACGGTTGTTGGACGCCACCGACTGCCGCAACGGGCAACTGTTGCTGTTCTCAGCGACTTTGGATGCAACGACGGCCAAACTTGAGAAGCGCTATCAAACCGAGCCGGTCAGGGTCGACGTCGGCAGCCCACAGGCCCAGACCGGGGACGTGACCCACACCTGGCATGTCATCGACCGCCAGCAACGACGTAGCACGACTGAGATGGTCTTGAACGACCATGGCTCTGCCATCGTGTTCACACGCACCAAACGGGGTGCGGACCGGCTGGCCCGTCAACTTGGAAAGGGGGGACATCCCTCCGCCGCCATCCACGGCGACCGTTCGCAGAGCCAACGACAAAGGGCGCTGGCCAAATTCGTCGACGGGTCCGTCAGAGTGCTTGTCGCCACCGATATTGCCGCTCGCGGTATTCACGTGGATGACGTCGACGTGGTCATTCACTACGACCTGCCGGCAACGGCTGAGGACTACACACACCGTTCGGGTCGTACCGGTCGGGCCGGTGCAGACGGCACGGTGGTGGCCATGGTCCCAAAGGACGCCAAGGGTGATGTCGACACGTTGGCACGGGGCTTGACTCTGAAGCCGGACATCACCGGCACGTTCGGTGGCTCGGGTACAACACCGAACGGTAACGGGGCAAAGCCCGGTGGTCGTCCCGCCCACAAGAAGGCCAACGGGCGCAACAAACGGTCCGGCAAGGGCGGTGGCGCCCGCGGGGGCAGCAACAACAACCGCCGTCGCCGCTCGCAGGGCTAGGCCCGTGCCAAAACCAGCAGAACCCCCGTTCCATGGGGGGTTCTGCGCAGGTCCAGAGCGGATGACCGGATTCGAACCGGCGACCTTCTCGTTGGCAACGAGATGCTCTAGCCAGCTGAGCTACATCCGCGCGGCACTTGAGTGTGCCCCGCCCGGCGTCGTGCCGCAACCCGATCCGCCGATGTCAGCGACGGGGATCCCGAGTGTGGCCCGGGCGACTATTGCCCCGTGGACCCGAACCCGTCCCGGCCCCGGGGGCTGTCCGGTAACTCATCGACCTCGATCAGGTCGGCCCGTTCGACTTGTTGAATGACCAGTTGGGCGATCCGGTCCCCCCGGTGCAGTGTGATCGGCGCGGCTGGGTCAAGGTTGATCAGCGGCACCATGATCTCCCCCCGGTACCCGGCGTCGATGGTGCCCGGGCTGTTGACGATGGACAGCCCCTCACGCCAGGCCAGTCCTGAGCGAGGATGGACCAGGCCCACATAGCCCTGCGGGATGGCGACCGCGATGCCGGTCGGCAGCAACGCCCGCTCCCCCGGCGGCAACGTCAACTCCTCGCGGGCATACAGGTCCAGGCCGGCATCCCCGTCGCTGGCATACCGCGGCAACGGCAGATCCGCGTCAAGTCGTTTGATCTGTACGGACAGGGCCGTGTGGACAGGCGCCTGCAGCGACGATCGGCGTTCGATGCCCATCGGTGAACCCTACCGTGTGTCGTGTTGGGTACGCTGCGCGGATGGATGAGGTCGACATGGGCATTTTGCGGACCCTGCGTGATGACGGAAGAATCACGCTGACTGATCTGGCCGACATGGTCCACGTGTCGCGTACCAATGTGCACGGCAGGATCAGCCGGCTGCACCAACACGGGATCATCCACGGCTACACCGCCCGGATCAACACCGCCAAGGTTGGCCTGCCGGTGGCAGCACTTGTCTTGATCGGGGTCGACCAATCCCAGCTGGACACCTTGCGGGATCAGCTCGACTCCATGCCCAGCGTCGAGCACTGGGGGCTGACCATGGGCGCTTACGACGGGTTCATCATGGCCCGGGTCGCCAGTGTGGAAGAACTGCGCCAATTGCTGGTCGATGAACTGCGGACCATGCCGGGCATTACCCGGACCGAGTCGGTCTTGATGATCGAGGAGACGGGCCCCCGCCAAGCCTTGCCCAATCCCGACGCCTAGTCGCGCGCATGCCTAGACCACCCGGCGCCGGTCGAACGGAGTGATCACCGCGGGTTCTGCCCGTTCCGGGGTGATTGCGGCCACCTCCTGGGTGACCTCCGCAGCGACCGGGTCGATGGCGATGAAGAACACGCCCTGCCCGCTCATCAGCAGATCCATTGCCTGTTGTTGATCGTCGACGGCGATGACGTTGCCGGCCGAGTCCGACGCCAACATCAGATCCTTCAATGACAGCCCACGTTCGGCGACCTCGTCGAGCGCTTTGCGGATGCGCTGCAAGCTGACACCGGCGTCGCGCAGTCGCTTGATGACTTTCAGTCTGACGATGTCGTCAAAGCCGTACAGCCGCTGGGATCCGGATCCGTCGGCATCACGCACGCTGGGGGTGACCAAGCCGGTCGAGGTCCAGTGGTCCAACTGCCGATAGGACACACCGACGATCTTGGCAACAGCAGGCCCCCGATACCCCACCTCGCCGTCACTGATGCCCGGCAGGGGGATGTCACGCGTGTATCGGTTGACGGCCATGTTCTTCTACTACTCCGTCCTGCGGAACTACATGAATGTGATGGGCCCATCACAGTACGTCTTGGCATCCCCACCGGTCAAGGGGGCATGTGCCTGACCTTACTGGGCGAAGTCCTCCGGCGTGACGGTGTCCAAGAACTCTTTGAACTTCTCCACTTCGGTTTCAGACTCATCCGCGTCATCGATCAGGATGCCGGCCTCCTCCAGAACCGCTTCCTCGGCGAACACCGGGATTCCGCCCCGCACCGCCAGCGCGATTGCATCTGAGGTCCGCGATGACACGACTGCTTCCCCAGCAGGACCCTCCATCTGGATCTCGGCATAGTACGTGCCGTCGCGGAGTTCTGTGACGACGATCCGGTCCACCGACACGGTGAGTGCGTCAAGCAGGTCTTTCATCAGGTCATGGGTCATCGGACGGGCGGTCTCCACCCCCTGCAGAGCGAAGGCGATGGCCGTCGCTTCGACCGCACCGATCCAGATCGGCAGGAACCGTTCGCCGCTGCTTTCCTTCAACAAGACGATGGGCTGGTTGTGGGGCAACTCCACGCGGACTCCCACCAACTCCAGCTCGATCATCGTTGCCTCCGCATTCGCATCGGGATTGGGGCAGAGTCTATGGGTGCGCTGAGGGCGTCACAACGAAACCAACGCTTGCCGGTCGGCCAGTCGGGAGAACGCGCGAAGCGCATCCGCCAAGGCTGCGGGGGCGCTGTCACCTTGCGCTGAAAGACCCTGATCAGCCAGCAAGGGCGTGCGGTCCACCTCTTCACCATCAACCAGCATCACGGCCTCGCCCAGAGGTGTTCCCTCTGCAAACGGCAGCCCCACGTCAGGCGCCAACCGGGTCTGCATCTGCACCTCCGCACCCACTCCGATGGTCCGTGTCAGCTCTTCGGCAACAGACATCGGCACGCTGCCCAGCGCCGTGCGATAGCTGCCTGAAACATCCCCCGCAGCAAGCAACTGCGGGCGGGCGAAGTTGGCGAAGCCATGGTCGAACAGTGCAGTGGTGTCACTGACACGGTCCTCGCTTCCAAGGACCACGGCGTACAGCGTCCGGCCGTCACGTTCGACGCTTGCCACCAGGCATTGACCGGCCAGGTTGGTGAACCCCGTCTTGATGCCGGTGGTGCCGGGGTAGGCCTGCAGCATCTCGTTGCGGTTCTCAAGGGTTCCAAACTCCGGGATGGTCAGCGTTGCCGATGCGGCCCAGGTTGCAAAGTCCGGGTGGGTCATCGCCTCGTATCCCAGCAATGCCAGATCCAGCGGGGTCGCGTGGTGCGCCGGATCGTTTGACAGACCCGAGGAGTCAAGGAACTGTGTTTGTTCAAGACCCAACGTGACCGCCCGCTGGTTCATTTGAGCCACGTAGGTCGCTTCGCTGCCGGCGACGTGCTCGGCGATGGCCACCGCCCCGTCGTTTCCACTGCGGAGTAGTTCGGCTGCCAAGACGTCGCGCACCTGCACCACCTCGCCCTGTGTCAGACCCAGTGTGGCCACGCCCGGCTGCTGACCGACGGCCGCCGCGGTTGCCGACACGGTCAACTGTGGGGCGACGATCCCCTCCTCCACCGCCTCCAGGGCAAGCAAGACCGTCATGATCTTGGTCGTCGAGGCCATCGGCAGGGGGGTTTGGGGCTGCAGTCCGGTGAGGATCACCCCGTCAGCCGGGTCGAACAGCACCGCCCCGGCGGCGCTGATTGTTGGGGCCTGGGTTGTGGGTCCCGGAACCTCACGTTCAGCGACCTCTGTAGGCGTGAACCCTGACTGCAGTGGCGCAGCGGTCGGCGGGGCCTGCGGTGGGACTGTAGGCGGGTCAGAGGTCAGTTCACCCGGCGTGTCAGAAACAAGTGGGACCGGTGAGGGCACCGTAGTGGTGATTGCCCTCGCTGGATTGATCAGCAGGCTCAACGACGAAAGCACCACTGCAGCCACCAGCCAGGATCTGGCGGTGGTGGACGGTGTGTCGAGCGGGTTACTCACCCCCACGGATGTATTTGCGCAGTTCGCGGGACAGCAACGAACGCTTCATCCGTGCAGTCAAACCGGCCAGCTTCTCTAACTGTCGGCCGGCCTGCCGTCTGGCCTCTGGATTGCGCTGTCGTAACAGCGGCGTGGCCAACTGCTCGAACAGGGCCACCTCTCTGTCGACGAATTGTCGGTACATCCGCAGGTGGCGTGGTTCCAGCCCTAGGGCCAACAGTTCCCGGGCTGCCCTGCCCGTCATCAGGTCATCGGTGTCAAATGGCGCCGTCTCATCCTTGGGGTCGCCCACCATGGTGAAGTCCCGCAGGGCCCGGACCTGGGAGGAGTCAAGTCCTGTTGCCTCACAAAACTCCCGGAGCGTCAACTCGACAGGAGTTGTGGGTGCGTCAAGCACAGCGGCATCGGTTGTTGCCGCTGCAGCCTCAAGCGACTTGGCCATCTGCAACGCAAGCTGCATCGGTGTCAGGTTCTCGGCTTCCTCAGCGGTGTTTGGGACCAACGCGGGGGGCGGGACCGGACCGGGTCCTTGTCCGGGGGCTTCACCGGCATCCAGTCTGTCCAATTGTTCGCGGATGACCTTCAGCGGGAGGTAGTGGTCGCGTTGCGCCGTCAGGATGAACCGCAGCCGATCGACGTCATCTTCGGAGAAGATGCGGTACCCCGACTCGGTACGATCGGGATAGATGAGACCCTCGGACTCCAAGAAGCGGATCTTTGAGATGGTGATGTCCTCAAAATCCTCTTTGAGCTGGTTCAACACCTCCCCGATGGTGAAGCCCTTTGGGCCCTGGTTGCCCCGCTGGGGACCGGCCGCTGAGGGATCGGTGGTGGCCACGACCTCACCCAACCTCAGGAATCAACGACTGCAGCCGGAATTTTCCGACCTGAACGGTGTCACCGTGGGCCAAAGTCTGTTGTTCAGATCGGCTGCCGTTGATATACGTGCCGTTCAGTGACCCCACATCGGCCACCAAGAAGGTGTCGCCGGTACGTCTGAACTCGGCATGACGCCGAGAGACGGTGATGTCGTCCAAGAAAATATCGGATTCCGGGTGCCGCCCGACGGTGATCACATCCTTGTCGAGAAGGAAGCGCGCGCCGACGTTTGGCCCCCGAACACTGACCAGCAAAGCGGTATGAGGGGACAACTCCTGCCGCATCCCGTCGACGTCGATGCGCTCGTCGTTGTTGGCCAGCACCATCTCATCACCGGCGTCCGGCAACATCCCCGTGGTGGCGTCATGCTGACCGGTCAGCTTCGTACCGCACTGGGCACAGAACTTTGACCCAGAAGGGTTTTGGCTTCCGCATTGATTGCAGTACATCAGGGCATTTCACCACGGCATGGGAGGGGTCGGTAGGTCTGCATGCGCAGCGTAGCAGCGTGATGTGACACCAGAACAGAGGTGCGACATCCTCGCCGCATCATCAAAGGCGGCTCAGCGATGCATCGCGGTCTGCGGGAACTCAGGCGTCGTCTATGAGCTTGGCGTAGTCCGATGCCGACATCAGTTGGTCCAGCGCGGCGGTGTCACTGACCTCCAGCACGACCATCCACCCTTCGCCGTAGGGGTCGGAATTGACCAGTTCAGGGTTTGATTCCAACGCGGAATTGCGCTCCACGATCGAGCCGGAAACGGGTGCGAACAGATCACTGACGCTCTTGGTGGACTCAACTTCACCGAAGGGCTGGCCGGACTCGACCTGGGTACCCGTGGCGGGAAGATCGACGTAAACCACATCGCCAAGCGCGTCTTGGGCGTAGTCGGTGATGCCGACGGTCACCCGGTTGCCGTCGGTTCGTAACCACTCGTGCTGTTCGGTGTAGCGCAGGTCCTCGGGATTCACTCGGCTGCTCCTGTTTCGTATGGTTCGGCTGGTAGTAGCGCTTCGACGCCGTTCTTCGTGGCGATCGCATCGCGTGCAAGCCGGGCGTACAACACCCCTGCAGCGTAGTAGCTGATCAGGCCGACCGTGGTGAAGATCCAGCCGAGGCGTCCCCAAAAGACGGCCCCAGACCAATCCATCGCGCCCAGCAAGAACCCGGGGACACCGATCAACAGGCAGGCGGTGGCGAACTTGCCCGTGCGGGTGACCGGGATCTGCGGGTTCCCACGAAACATCACGAACGCCCCGGCTATCAGCAGCACGTCGCGTGCCACGATCAGGGCCAGCACCCACCAGGGCAGTATGCCGACGATGGCGAAGGTCAAGCCTGCGGTGGCCAACAGGGCGCGGTCGATCAACGGGTCCATCAGCCGGCCCAGGCGGGTCACCTGGTCGAAACGCCGTGCTACGTACCCGTCGATCCAGTCGGTCGTCCCGACAACGACCAGGGTGGCAAACGCAATCCCGTAGGCCTTGGGGCCAACCATCAGCCAGACGAACAACGGCAGGCCCAAAAGGCGGGCGAAGGTGATGACGTTGGCGACGGTCCAGACGTTGTCGTGCACCACGACCGGACGGTCGTCTTGCAGACCTGCGTCGAACATCCGCACCATGGACCACATACTGTCACTTCTGACCGAGGTCGGGTACCTGGAAGGTGGAGCGCCATGGGTTTGTTCGATGATCTGAAGTCTTTGTTCAAGCGGGAGGCGTCTGAGGCAAAACGCTGGATCCGGAAATCGGTGGGCGATGCCAACCGGGCGTTGGACAATGCCGAACGGCGAGCGGCGGCGGACCCCGATGAACGCATGCGGGACACCCTGGATGACATCGAGGCCAACGAGCAGTCGTTCGATGAGGTTCGCGCCCGGGCAGAGTCGGCGTCGGCCCGCGCCGAGGCCGATTCTGAATTGGTCGAATCGGAGGTGGTTGAGGTGCAGACCGACACATCGGATGACGAGGATTTCGTTGAACCGGCGGTGACCGACCCGCCCCTGCCGGAGGGTGAAGATCCACCCCCTGATCCGTCGCGGTCAGATCGGGCCTGACTGGTAGCGTTGTCGGCCAGACGACGCCTGGCGCCGTCACCGGGATGTGGCCCAGCTTGGTTAGGGCGCCGGTCTGGGGGACCGGAGATCCGGGGTTCAAATCCCCGCATCCCGACCAACTCCCCCGGTGCTAGTGAGCGGCATCACTGAGAGCAAAGAGCGGCATTGAGCCCCAACTGTTCGTCCTTGCCGATGTGGGGCCGCCGATGCAAGCGGACAATCAGCCACTGTCACTTTGGCCGCTGACTAACCTTCCAGGACCTGTCGCCGCAACGGCACGTTCTTGGCGCCCCATCGATGCCGTGGGTAGGTTGACTGCGATAGCCATCGCGCTGTAGGTTCCGTTTGGAAGAACTCTACGGAGGGGAGTGGGCCATTGGCGTCAGCGCAGGGCAACTCGGCGCGATTCAAGGTGCTGGGTCCCCTCGAGGTCATCGGCCCCAACGGTCCGCTGCAATTGGGGGGCGTCAAACAGCGTAGCGTCCTGGGCATACTCGTCCTCCATGCGAACCGAGTGATCTCGGTCGAGCGGCTGATCGCTGGGGTGTGGGGGGACCATCGACCCAACACGTCGATCTCGGCTCTCCAGGTCTACGTGTCGAAGCTGCGGCAGCTGTTACGCAACGTCCAGACGACGAATGAACCGATTTTGACCTACCAAGATCCGGGTTATGTCCTGCGCATTGACCACGCCGCAGTGGATGCCACCATCTTTGAGCGCCTGTTGGAGAAGGCGAGGCAGGGTCGTCTGCGCGGCAGGCCGGCAATCGAGACGTTGCAGTGTTTGGATGAGGCATTGGCACTGTGGCGGGGTCCTGCCCTTTACGATCTGACGTCTGTCCCCTTCGCCGCCCCCATTGCCCAGAAGTTCGAAGAGATGAGAATCGGCGCTATCGAAGACCGATTCGATGCGCGGCTGGCGCTTGGCGAGCAGGCAAGCTTGATCGGGGAACTGGGTGAGGCTGTTCAGGCTCACCCCTTGAGGGAGCGAGTGTGGTGTCAGCTGGCGACGGCGCTGGTTCGCTCCAACAGGCAGGCTGAGGCCTTACAGGCGGTGCAGAAGGCCCGGCGGATGTTGGTGGAAGAACTCGGGGTGGATCCCGGTCAGGACCTGCAAGTGCTGGAGCGCCAGATTCTGCAGCAGGATCAGGCACTTGTTGGCAACTTCATCAGACCGGGACCTGCGGAAGGTGGTGGCGGAGATCAGCTGACGCGCCATTCCGGTCTGGTGCCGACGCCACTGGACCGAACCTTCGGACGAGATGATGATCTGGATTGGTTGGCGAAGCAGGTTGTCGATGACCGCGTTCGACTCGTCAGCATCATCGGACCCAGTGGTGTTGGAAAGACAAGGGTTGCCACGGCGCTTGCACATCGGTGTGACGCACTGCTGGGAGATGATGTGTGGTTCGTCCGATTGGCCGACGCGGAAACATCCGATGATGTGGTGCCGGTTCTGGCCGGAGCCCTCAACGTGTCTGCCAATGTGACGACCATCGAAGGGGCGCTGGCAGGGGTGCTTTCCGATCGGTCAGGATTGTTGATACTCGACAACTTTGAGCACGTCATAGGTGCCGCGCCGGTACTTGAACGCATCTTGGCCGCGGCACCGACCTTGACGGCGATCGCAACAAGCCGCCGTGGACTTGGTATCGCCGGCGAACGTCGCTATCGCCTCTCACCATTGCGGGTGCAGTCGTCCAATGGTGACATGGCACCCGCAGTCGGGATGTTCTTGGACCGGCTCACCGCAGGCCACCCGACGTTCGAGCCGACATCCCAGCAGCTTGACGTGATCTGCTCGATCTGTGCCAACTGCGACGGTCTGCCGTTGGCCATCGAACTCGTTGCCGCCCGCGCGGGGGTGTTCACGCTAGGCGAGTTGGAAGCCCTGACACGAGACGGTCGTAGCCTTGACATCCGTCCGACCACCGCGGCGGACACGTCCGCCCCCCTCCGCGCCGGTATCAATGCAAGCTTCTCAACGCTTGATCCCGAAGACCAGGTCTTTCTGGGCCGAGTCAGTATCTTCCGCGGTGGCTTCACCCTGGAGGCCGCGGCTGCCGTGGCAGCCTTGACCATCGACACCACGATCCCCCGCGTTGAGTCCCTGCTGGATCGGAGCCTTCTGTATCCCCGCGAGTCTTCCGTGGGCCGGCGCTTCGACATGTTGCAAACAGTCCGTGCCTTTGTGACGCAAGAGATGCCGGCGGCCCAGCGGACAGCTGGTCAACGACGACACGCGCAATATTTCCATCGATTCGTTCAACCGAATCTGGTCGAACCGGCGTGGGGAGGTCCTCACACGCCGGAGCCTTGGGCCGCACAGCTTGCGGAACGACCGAATCTGAGGGCAGCCATACGGTGGTCATGTGAGGCCGACCCGCAAGTGTTCGTTGAGTTGGTTCTGGGAGCAGCAAACATGTGGGGACGCATCGGTCCCTACCAAGAGATGGGTGACTGGCTCAGGAAGGTCTTGGAACTAAGCGTCCTCTCTGCGAAACAACGGGTGGCCGCTCTCGTTGCCCGTTCATGGCTCGCCTTTGAAATCGATGACTTGGAATCGATGAACGTCTTTGCGGGCGAAGCTGAACAATTGGCGGAGCAGTCGGGGGATCGCAGTGGACTCAATGCCGCCGCAGAAGTCTCCGCTCTGCTTGCCTGCATAACTGAGGACCATACACGTGCTGCGCATTACGCTGAGTGGATGAGTCAGTGCTGTTCCACTGACCTGCCCCCGGTTGAGCGGACGTTCCTGCTGCAGATGACGGCAATTGTCCGTGCACACCTTGGCGAGGCAGAAGAGGCTGTGTCCATTACCGAGGCCGGGTTGGCCGTCGCTGAGGAGCACAACCTCTTTGTTGCGGAGATCATGGCCTTGAATTGCTTGTGCGAGGCTGGTCTGTTTGTCGGTCGCAACGCCGCCGTGATCGCCTGGGCGAACAAGGGCCTCAAAACCGCGGCTCTGCACGGCCTGACGAGGGACCACGGCTGCCTACTGTCCCAGCTCGGCTTGGCTCGTTTAAATGAAGCTGATGTCCCAGGCGCGGGCCGCGCCCTTGTTGAAGCGTTGAAGATCTTTCGAGGCGGGGCGGGCAACATGGAGGTCGTCGAATGTGTATTGCGACTGGCGGCAGTGTACGCCGTGGAAGGACAGGACGAAGCGGCCGCTGAACTCTATGGAATATTTTCATCAGGAATTCACACGATGGGAATGGCAGCTCAAATAGGTCAGACCAGAACCATCGACAGATACTTGACTGGCAAAATAGACACAGGTTCGCCGCCGTTGGCAGGGTTTTTCCGGGGCGGAATCGAACTAGTGGAAGAAAGAGGTATCATTGGCGTTCTTCCTGAGGTGCTCCGCAAGTATGGCCGACCGGGGTCTGACGAACACTCAGGCAGGAAATACTCAGGAATTCACACACCAATAGTTACCTAAGCTGGACCATGCATAAGAATATTCCCAATGCCCTCCACTTCCGCCAGTTATTATATAGTCCACTACCGCGTAATATTTACCTCTTGGCAGATTATAGAAGGAAGACTCCCGGGTTGATTCATTAGGGTCACTGTACATCGTCCAATACGGCCCGGCGTCCCCCGTTTCATCGGCATAAGTATATCGCAAGTTGCCGAATACGGCAAATTCAAATTGGGATTGGCTCGCGTTCCACACAAATACCACAGGTATCCAAAAGACCGCTTGTGTGGGTGCGGCATTGGTTACTATGGGCGCGGAAGCCCGGACGAGCCCGCCGCCACACCCTAAGTCCGCTCCCATCGGATAGTTACTTCTAATTATGTTGCTGTGGCTGGCGCTCGCGGGCGGCACGCCTACAGCGGAAATGCTGAGTAACGTGATTATTAGAATGGCCAAAGATCTGCGCCATGTGCCATCTGTTTGTGTGGGCTGATTTACGCTTGACATGGTGGACCTCCGAGGATGAAATGTCTTGTCGTATAATGGGTTGGGGTTACTGAGCGGCTTGCCAAACTGGAAAGAAGGTTTCATACCGGAAGACCGGTCCCCAAGAGTTCATGGTGTGCAGCTGACAGCGGGTAAGGTCGCAGGGGTACTTAACCGGATTGCCGCCCGTGGAGAGCACGGAGACAAGCGAGAGCTGGCCGTCCGCAAATTGGAAGATGGGGCCGCCAGACCACCCGCCATTGCTATAGCAGCCGAAGGCTATCGACCGATAATAGCCTGTGGATCCCCAGTCTAGAATCTGTCCTACCGGCGACCAGCAATAATACGGGTAACAGGAGGCGTCTGAGCAGCCTTGCGCATACATTCCTTCTGAGGGGTAGCCGATCGTGAACCGATTGGCCGTGTACTGATCTCCGTTCATCTGCACAGGGAAGGGCCGGACAGCATCCCCAAGGCGTTGACCGTATTCGTTGGGTGCGACCCGAAGAATGCCAAAGTCACCGAAGAAATTGACATGCTCAGGAAGCCTTTCCAGGAAGGTGCGGTCAAGGTATGCATCATTCAATGTTCCCTGCCAGCATCCTTGGGAAAATGACTCACCGTAGAGATCGGGGCAAAAGCTGTAGAGTAGGGATCTTGCGAGTCCGGTGTCGGTGTCTACGAAACAATGACCGGCTGTCAGCACCTGATTGGGTCCGATCGCGGTGGCTGTACATATTCCCCTCCACGTAACACCTCCGTCGTCTGACCCATACAGCCGGCCGACGGCATAGGGCAGGTCGTTGTAGGGCAGTTGGTTCCATGCCCACACTGGGAAGTTTGATTGCGAGATGTTCAGGGCGTAGGACAGGCCGAGAGAACTGTTCTGAAGTGGTAGGCGCGCGGGTGGATCGTCCACTATCGTCGCCGTGGCGGGTGACAGGTTTGGAATGCTGAACGGCGACGTATCCATCCCCAGGTGTTCACCAAGGCTTAGGGGATCGCCCGTGATATCGGAGGTTGGGGGGTCGGGAACCTCCATATCTCCGGGCGCCCCTACAACCCCGCCCATAGAGGGTTCATCATCATTCTTCAGATCCTCGTCGGAGGTTGGCGGCTGGGGAGCCCCCTCGACGACCACTTCGGCATCAGGGGTCTGAAGTTTGCCGTCTGTCAATTCGAATGCCGCGTCCGCAGTGTCTGACGTGACCAGTGATTGCGGTCCCACGACGACTACGAACGCCGGAGTCTGTCCCGCAAGATAGTCGTCGGTGGAGGATGCCAGTTTGTCCGCGTTGGCGTAGAGCTGGGGGGCCCCCTCAACGGCGGACAGACCCGCTGCGGCCAAAGCATACGCCCAGCCTGATGGTGCGTACCCATTCAGTATTGTGGCGCCCATGGGGCTTGAGCGGCCCTGATACCAACCAGCCCACAGGTCCGTCGCTATGGCGGACGCTGTGGCATCTCGTGCGCTACCGGCCACTCTCCTGGTGCTGGCGTATTGCTCAGCGGTGATGAACACCTGGTCAGATAGGGCAGCCGTACCGCCCAGAAGCACGATCTCTTTGGGGTTGTGGAAGTCCAGGTATTCTTGGGCCGCGGAGTGGAGGGTGTCGCCTTGGGTGATAATCACGGGACTGCCGGACAGGGCCGCATAAGCACCGCCGGTGGCTGCGTCCGCCCAGTCATCGGCCCGCGCCACCAGGACTTGCGTGGGATTCGTACCCTCCGAGACGTGATTCGCAATGAGAACGGATGTCTCCACCCGTGTGGCTCCGTTGAAGCGTTGCGGGCAATAACCCAAATCCTGCAATTCTTCCTCAACAGCTTGGGAAACGGCCCGCGGCCCGCCCAGTAGGTAGACGCTAGCTCCCTGACCGCAGTCGCGGGGTGGCAGAATGCGCTGAATCTCAGTACGCACCTCTGGCCGCAGGGTCGCGTTTGCGCCGCCCGTGGTGAACAGCAGGGGCCCTTCTTTGCCGGCTAGAGGCGCGCCAGCCAGATTGTCGGCGAAGTCGTCGTCACGGCCCACGACCACGTACCGGGCATCCTTGTCGGTGAATGTTTGTCGAGAGAGGTCAACGGCAGCCCGGACAACATCCTCGGAGTCCGCCACTCGCCGATTGATCACCTCTTGACCGTCGGCAGTCGAAACGAAGGCCACTGACAGCATCGCCGTGCAGACAAACAGCGTCAGGTGTCGAAGTTCCCTGCTCATCGGGTTATTCCGCTCCTCTGGTGTCTGCGGCTGCGTCGGACCAGACGTGTTCGGGTCATGGGAACGGTGTCTGGTCATCACCCGTGCCGTCAGGCGGGGGCGGCGTCGGGAGGTCACCGGGGGCCGGCCCGTCCCCGGGGAGAGGTGGTTGCTCACCGGGCGGCAGCGGGCTGTCCCCCGGGTCAGGGGGAGGGGGTAGGTCAGTGGGAGGCGGTGGTGGGAGGTCACCTGCGGGGGGCGGCTCATCTGCGGGGGGTGGCTCATCTGGGGAGGGTGAGTCGTCACCTATCATGGGTACCGTCAGGACCGTGGTGCCGGTTTCTGCGGCGGCTTGCTGGCATTGGTCGTTTGTCCCGTCGCTGTCGGGAACTGAAGATCCGCACACCAGATCAAGAGTGGGGGCCTCAGGATCGTCCAGGCCGTCGTCCACCAGAAATGCGGTGGTAGCCCCCGGCAGGTTCACGTCTGCTGAATTGGAAAGTACGACCGGGGCGTCAGTAATGCTGGCCAGATTGGCAGCAGGGAAGCCGTCAGCCCACGAATCAGCGGACTGACCGTCGACCAGTAACGTGAGCTGTGCGTCAGCAGAATCCGCAAACCCACGCTCATTGGCGATTGCCACGGCAGTCTCGAACCGGCTATTGCCGGCGATGCGCTTGACGTCAGGGCCCAATGCGGTTACCGCATCTTCCACTTCTTGTGAGATGGCGCTGACCCCGCCGACAATGAACACTTGCTCATAGCTCGCGATGACACCTGCGGTGCTTCCGGTAAGGACCTCGCTTTGGGTCAGCAGAATGTCGTGACCGTCTGCTGCGGCCCACGCCCCCGCCGCAAGACTGTCAGCGAAGGCTTGCGTCTCATCGGCGGTGGAAGGGTATGCTCGCGCCAGAATGGCCGTGGAAGTCGGGCCGTTATCCTCTGCGATCTCGATCGCGGTCTCGATACGGCTATCTCCTTGCAGGCGGTCCACGGCAAACCCCTCAGCGACCAATTCCGCCTCGACACTGGGATCAACGGCGTCTGCCCCCCCAAGAATGGTCACCCGGCCCACCTCAAGCCGGTTCAGTTCAGCAAGGGTGTCGACGGAGAGGCTCCCGGTTGCTGTCAACAGCAAGGGACCTTCGGCCTGTAAGGCTCCAGCGCCCAGATTGTCGGGGAATTTGTCATCCCTACCGATGAAGGCCCGCTCCGCGACAGCGTTCGTCACCTGTGACCACGCGATTGCATACTCGATCTTGTTTTCGCCTTCTAGGTCAAACGCAATGTCGCCTTCCTGCGCCGTGGCTCCGCCAAGCGGAACTGTCGCCCCCATCAGCGCAAGCAGACCTCCGATCGCAACGCGACGACACCTGGTTCCACACGTCATAGCTGACCTCCGTTGCTGTCTTTTAAGATCCCCGCTGCCAACCCGGATTGGTTCACACCCTGGGAACGTGTGACCTACGGTGGCCCAGACCGCTGAAGGGTCGCCAAAGAGACCCTTAAGCGGGCGTTCCACCAAGCCTCGGCTCGGTTGGAACCGATCAAGCGGTTGTCCGAAGCCGGCATCACACTGTTATCGATCGAACACAACGTAAGGGTCGTGATGAGCGTCGCGGACACGATGGCAAGCATGAATGACCGCAGCGATCTGACGGTGACAGATCTCGTGTTGGCCTTTGGCCCGATCCAGTGTTAGGCGTCACCTGAGTTCGTGATGGGCGGGTGGTTTGGCGTCATTGGCGGGCAGGGTCACTGGCCTGTTGGCCATCAACAGGGCAGTCAAAACCACGACCATCCGATCCCTGACCGGACTGCATGGCTCGGACTCGGGATTCGTCCGATATCGCGGTGTCGAACTGGCTGGTCCTTCTGCAAACATCGCATCGCGGGTAGGTACATCGCACTGGTGCCCAAGGACGGCGGGCCCACACCTTCATCCCAGCCGTCGTGGAACTGACACAAATGAGCGGCGGCGGCCGCGTTCGACGTGCCGATACCAGACCCAAAGGTCTTGGCGCGGTCATTCGGTGCAGTCTTGACCGCAGTGTCCCCCGATATTCTCAATCACCGCCCAGAGTCACACGGGGTACCCATCGTTGAAGTCGGTACCTTCGCCGAGCGAGTTGACGCGGCCCGGTGAATCAACTGATGCGCGTCTCATGGCCCGATGCCGCGGAACCAGTGTTCGTTGACGACACCAACGATCGTTCAGTCGTTACATCCAGGGATCTAGGGCGGCGTCAGGATCGCTCGTCCAGGTAGGGCCGTGGACCGATGATCACGCCCGCAGAAGTGGCAATGTGGGTGGCACCGCCGGCATACTCGACCACTAAACCTACTGTGAACAGCGCTTATACGGCCGCATCATCCAGTCTGGGGGACCGGAGATCCGGGGTTCAAATCCCCGCATCCCGACCCTCTGAAGGCCGTGTGGGCGGCACGGAACTAACCCTTCCACTTCGCAATCGCAGGCATGGACCCCTAAGAGTCCAACCTGTGCGCACCTTCGGGCACCGACTTGGGATCTATGAGACCTACGGGCATCGCCAAATCGCGCCCACATGACCTTCCTGGACAAGCCTTGATCAGCAGTCACTAGATCGCAGTTGGCGCCAGTTGTCCTGTCAAGACGTGAAGGGCTTCGTATAGGTAGTAGTCGCCCCAGATTAGCTCGTTGTTGGTGGCTAGGTTGATCCGGTGGTTGTAACAAGCTTGGGTCAGCATTCCTGGCGGGGGGGTGTCGGCCCCATCGATTGGGGTGAGGTAGCCGTCGACCAGCGCCGCTGCGGTTGCTTCGCCGTGCTTTTGATATTTCTGGCGGCGGGACGGGTCGGGGGTGAGGGCGCTGAGTTTGAGAAGTGCAGCGGCGGCGATGGCTGTGCCGGAGGTGTCGCGTTTGGTGTCGGATCGCTGGGGGGCGTCGAAGTCCCAGTAGGCGATCAGATCGTCGGGGATGTGATCGATCCACCAGTCAGCGGTCCGTTGCGCGGCGGTCAACAGTTCGGGGTGCTCGGGGGCCCGCTGGCCGATCATGGTGAAGCCGAGCATTCCCCATGCTTGGGCGCGTGTCCAGGTGGAGTCATCGGAGAACCCTTTGTGGGTGTACTGGCGAAGCATTTTCCCGCTGGCGGGGTCGAAAGATGCCGATTGCACGACCGATCCGTCGTCGCGTAGGCAAAATTCGATGTGGCGCAGGGCGTTTTGGACCCCGATGTCACGCAGTTCCTCCTCTCCGGTCTGCTCGGCTGCCCAGATCAGCAGGCTGCCGCCTGGGACCCCATCGATGTTGGCCTCGCTTCGTCCAACGTCTGATGCCTCCTCGGCAGCTCCACCCAACGGGATCGCCTGGGCGATGGGGTCATACAGGCCCGCAAGCCCGTTGGCGCCTTCCAATGCGATCTCACGAGCCACTTCGTTGTCAGCAAGGATGGCGCCCAGCACGCCGCCGTAGTAGAACAAGAATCCACGGAACACGGTTTCGGAGACGGCTCGGGGCCGCAGGGCCTGTGTCCAGCGCTCTGCAAGCGCGCGGTAGCGGTCCTCGCCCGTCCGGTGAAAAGTAAGCCACAGCATCCCGTTCCAAAACGCTCCGGTCCAGTCGCCTTGCGGCGATGTCGTCCACTCACCCGTCCGCGGATCGGCATAGTGAGGAAA
>JBBSNE010000010.1:0-18084 GCA_038232815.1 Euzebyales bacterium
GTCCACGATCGTGTGGCGGATCAATGCCGGCAGCCCCAGCCAGTCTGCGAGCTGCCCATCGGCTGCCGCAGCGGGGCCGTCTGTTCGCCGCAGCGTTGAAGCACGGACACGCAACGCCACGTAGGCGGCGCCCAGGGCGACAAACACAAGTGACAACACGATCTCCCATGCCGCCCCTTCAGGCAGTTCAAGGCCCGTCACGCGGCTGCTGATGTCGTGGGGCAGGACCCACAAAACCCCCGAACCCAGAGCCACCGCGGCCAACAGTCCGACGGTGACGTTTTCAACCGGTCCCGGAGGGTGGTGCAGGTCGCGCGTTGCCCGGTGATCGGGTCCGAAACCAAGCCAGGCGAACCGCAGGGCGTAGACCGCGGACAGCCCACCCGCCACGGCGCCGAGCACAGCCCAGATCGTTGATACCTGGCCCAACGCGGCCACGATCTGTTCTTTGGAGAACGCTGCGCCCAGGGGTGGGATCGTCGCCAGACCCATCGCGCCGATCCAGGCCGAGACCGCCACGACCTTCAGCCGTGCCAACCCATGATCGGCCAAGCGGTCGGATTCGGTGGCTGACAGCGCCACCCCTGCGGTCAGAAACAGCAAGGCCTTGACGACCGCATGCGCCAACAGATGGATCATCGCCGCCCCGGCGTACCCGGCGCCGACTGCGGCCATCATCAACCCGTACTGTGCAGAGGTCGAGGCCGCCAGCAGATGCTTGGCTCGGGGGTGGACCGCCGCGACCACCCCACCGGCCAGGGCGGTGAACAGCCCGACGATCATGGTGACCGGTGCGAACCAGCCGACGCGTGACAACGGTTCAGCCAGTCGAATGAGCGTCCAGACCCCGGCGGCGACCATGGTGGCTGAATGCAGCAGCGCCGACACCGATGTCGGTCCAGCCATCGCGGAAAAGAGCCAGGGGGCAAACGGCACCTGGGCGGACTTCGCGACGGCTGCCAGCAGGATCCCCCCGGCAAAGACCTGCGCTGGCCACCCCTGCAGTTGGGTCAACGATTCGAACTGCAGCGAACCAGATCCGGCAAGGGCCGCCCCGGCGGCAACCAGCAATCCCAACGATCCGGTGCGGGTGGCGTTGAAGGCGTGGGCGGCGGAGGATCCGGCAGCGGTGTCCCTCCAGTGGTGGGCGATGAGTCCCCACGAGCAGACCGCCGTCAGTTCGAACCCGATCATCAGCGTCAGCAGGTCTGCGGACAGCACCAACAACAGCATCGCCCCGGCGAAGCTGATCAACAGGCCGACCAGACGCGCCAGACCGCCACGTTCCTCATGGGCCGCCGCATAGACCACGACCAACGCGGTGATGCCGACGACCAGGATCAGCATCGCAGCGACCGGACCTTGGACCGCCAGCGTTACGGTCAGGGGCCCACCCCATGCAAAGGCGCTGCGGGCGCCGGTCGTCACCGCCCAGCCCAGAACGACGCCTGTCGCGGTCAACAGGCTGACGGCAACCGTGCCCAATGCGGACCGCGACCAACGATTCCCGGCCCCCCAGATGACCAGGCCACCCAACAGGGGCAGGGCAGGCAGCAGCGCAAGCATGGTGCCTAGCCCTTCAGACTGTCCACGGATTCGGTCACGTCGGCTTGGCGGGTCCGGTAGACCGCGACGACCATCGCAAAGCCCAACGTCATCTCGATCGCCATCACCGCCAGGGCCATGATCAACAGCACCTGACCTTGCGGGGCGCCCGCGGCCGTCCAGCGCCACAAGCCTGCGCAGGCAAGAAGGGCCCCGTTGACCATCAACTCAAGGCCCATCATGATCATGACGAAGGATTGTTGGGACAACGCGCCGTACAGCCCGATGCCGGTGAGCACGGCCGCAACGACCAACACGGCGTCCAGGTTCATCCGTGCTCTCCGTGTTCCGCGTCTTCTCCGTGGTCGGCGTGCTCTTCGTCGTCCGCGTGCTCCCCGTGATCCGCGTGCCCCCCGTGACCTGCGTGGGCGTCCCCGTCGTCATCCTCATCCGGTTCCGCGTGTGCCCAGCTGTCGGGTTCGTCCGGATCCAGGGGCGGCGGGATGGAACCCTCGTGGGCATCGGCGGTGTAGCGCCCGCGACTGGAGGACAGCACGACCGCGGCGAGCATGGTGGCCAGGAGGGTTGCGCCGACAGACTCAAACACCAGCATGGACCCACCCAGCAGTTCCAGGCCCAGCGCACGGATTGTGCCGACGGCGGTGGGGATGGGCCGGTCGGGCCAGGAAGGCAATGTCAGGGCGATCCCAAACCCGCCGGCCATCGCCATACCCCCCGCGATCGACCAGCGGTGTTGATGCACCATCTGCATGGGATTCAGGCCTGCTGAGTTCATCATGAACATGATCATGAACAACGCCATGACGACCATTTCGACCGTCATCATGAACAGCAGGGCAACGCCCACGTACTCAGCCAACAACAGCACCATGATGGCGCCGACGTTGACGAAGGACGCCAGCAGGGCATAGCTTGCGCGCACCATCGAGTCGGTGACGAACACCCGCCAACCGAACCACAGCGCGGCGACGGCGAAGATCCAAAACGCGATGCCCACCCACACTCCGGTCATGGCAGTGCCTCGACCCCGGCGGCCGCCAGGTCAACAAATCCGAGGGGCAGCAACAGCGTCCAGGTGATGACGACGGCCCGTTCGGTCGAGAGTCGCGGCAGTCGGTCCGCCCCCCACAGCAGCGCCCACAGGACACACAGGGTCTTTAGGCAGAGCCACACCCAGCCGGGAAGAAAGGGTCCATGCCAACCGCCCAGGAACACCGCAGCCGACATCGCGGCGAAAACGAACATCAGGGCGTGACGGCCCCATTCCCACACCAGACGATTGCGACCTGATGCTTCAGCGACGATCCCCCCGGCGGTGTCGGGGCTGCGCGCCAGGTCCAACGGCCCCCAGGTGGTGATGCCCCACGCAACCACCGCGAACAACGGCAGTCCCAACGGTTGTCGTATGACATTCCACAGATCAGCCTGTGAGGCAACGATGTCACCGATGGCCAACGATTCGGCCGGGAGGGCCGCGGCGATCAGGACGAACATCGAAACCAACTCATAGCTCAGCATCACTGCCAGATACCGGGTTCCCGCCATTAGCGGCAAGATGCTGTTTGGCCCCCACGCTTGAAGGTGAAGGGCGACGATGGCAAAGACCTCGGCGACACCGAACACGACGATCCCCGTCCGGACGTCCGCGATGGCCACCCCGGTCCCCAGCGGGATCACCGTCAGGGCCAGGGCAGCCGTGCCCAGGTAGGCCGCCGGCGCAAACCACCACAACGCCCCGTCGGGCCGTTCGGTGGTGGTGGGTCGTTGCACCAGCAGCACGGCCACCCGTTGAAGGGGTTGTCGCCAGGCCGTGCCGATCCCAATTCCGGGGCGGATGATCGCCGCGGTCACCGCAGTCAGGTAGGCGCCCCCAGCCAACACCAGCACGGCGACAGGCCCGGCCAGAAGGGGATTGACATGGGTGGTGATCATCCTGGTGCCTCCAACGCGGTGGCTGACACCGCATCATCGACATCGGGTGCTGTGCCCGGTCCCGGTTCGCTCAGGTCCAATCCCAGCGATGCGATGGTCACCGCTGCCTCACGCCAGGTCAATCCCGCCAGCAACACCGGCAGGTGACCGACCGCGGCGGCTCCCGACAGCGGTGGCGGGTCATCCAACGGGGTGGAGGGGGAGGTGGGGGTGTCGATCGTGGCCAACCGGACCCACTCGGTCATACGTTGGCGAAGGTCCCGACCATCGACATCGCTGCGACCCGTGCCGGGTGAGAACCCCGCGACGCTCCGGCGGATCCGACCAGCCAATCCACTGCGCTGGGCGGGACCCGCACAGGCCAGCCAGCGCTGTGCCAGTGACTGATGGCCAACCGCGCCCAACGTGTCGGTGACGATCTCCGCCGGTGTCGGCGGCGTCGTGCCCCCCATATGTTTTGCGTCGTCCAACGTCTGTGCGAACGGGCGCGCATCGGCCACCTCCGCCTTCACGATCAAATCGCCCTGGAACCGCAGATCAAGCAACAGCCCGGGTGGCCACCACCAGGCCAGGAATGGTCCGATCCGTACGCCGACCAGATCCAATTGCAGGCCGTCGCGCAGATCCTCACCGGTCATGGCCATCGGCCGCCCATACGGCGTGCCCCCCATCATCCCCTCGCCGCCCTGCCCGTGGGGACCGACCCCCTTCCAGTCCACCGGGGCCGTGGCGGGACCACGTGGCGGCGTGCTTGCGGTGGTTCCCGTCATCACGGCGTGGTGTGCTGCAACCAGGTCCTCCACCAGGTCACCCGGATCCCACGGGGCGTGCACCACAATCCGTGGGTGGGGCAACTGGTCGTGGACCCGGTCGGTGAACCCATCCCATGCGACCGGAATCTGACCGGCCATCAACAGCACCGTTGCATGACGGGGGCTTGCGACCAGGTCGATCTCATCGCGTCCCAACAGGTCGCGGACGTGGCGTCTTGCGCCGCGCCCGACCAGTGGGAACACCTGTGCCGGGGCGCCGGCGGCCACACGACCCAGCCATGACCCCGTCATTGCCACCGCAAGGCGTGCTCACGCCAGGCATAGATGATGCCCACGCTGAGGATCGTCAAGAACATGCCCATCTCCACCAGCGCCTTGAGGCCCTCCTCCACGAACACGACGGCCCACGGATACATGAACATCATCTCCATCTCAAAGGCGATGAAGACCAAGACCATCGGGTAGTAGCGCACGTGGAAGCGATTCCAGGCATGGACACCCACCTCGGCCCCGCCCAGAACCGGAGCCCGCTCAGACCAGGTCTGAAGATCTGGTGACAGCAACGATCGATGATGCTGGATCAACAGGCCCACCAGGACGACCGATCCGGTCGCAGCCACCATCGCGGTGAATGCACTGAGCACGAGGGGAACCTTCCTGGCGTAGCGGACACAAGACCGGGGACGATGTTCTCGAGAGGTTACCCCCCGGGGGTATAGATGTCACGGATCCATGGAACCCGGCGCTGTGTCAGAAGGTCTAGCGAATCTTGTCGTCCACGGCAAGTCCAGCGTGGACGGCCGGCCCGATCAAAAGTGCGAAGACCAGCGTGCCGATCCCCAAGGTGCCGCCCAGCAGCCACCCCATCGTCAGGGCGACCGCCTCGATCAACCCGCGGATGACCGCGATCGGCCATCCGGTGGCACGGTGCAGACCCGTCATCAAGCCGTCCCGGGGGCCGGGGCCGTGCCGAGTGCCCAGGTACAGTCCACTACCCAGTCCGATGGTGGCGACGCCCCCAAGCAGTACGGCGATACGCCACGGCAGGGTGTGTGGTTCCGCGACCGTCGCAAGGGTCACATCGATGGCGATGCCGATCAGGAAGACGTTCAGCACGGTGCCAAGTCCTGGCCGGACGCGCAGGGGGACCCAGATTGCGAACAACACCGCACCCACGACGATGCTGGCCAGGCCGATGGTCATCCGCGTGTTCACCGCAAGACCCTCGGCCAACACAGTCCATGGTGAATTGCCCAGACCCGACAGCACGATCATGGCGTCGCCCACTCCGAAGATCCACAGACCGATGATCAGTCGCAGCAAACGCATGGGGGCAGTCCGCCACAGCATGGGCTGCCCCATTCCGACGACCGTAGGTGTCTCATCGCTGCCAATCCCATGGCCACTCACCAGTGGGCGGCTGTGCTGCTCAGCCACTTCCCACCCACGCGCCGTAGGGTGCGTACATCTGCGACGGGTATCCCGCTTGAGCGACCAGCCACCCATGGGTCGGTTGTGCGACGCCCAGCCAGGCAGTGATCAGAGGATCTTCTGTCGGTGGACTCAGCAGCAGGGCCGCGTCGGCATGCACCGCCACCGTCGCCGCCGCCAACGCTGCCATACTCGGGTCGGCCGACGTCAGCACCGCACCGGTGGCCCCCAGTTTGTGCGAAAGCGTGGCGACCGCGATGCCGGTGCGGACCCGATCGGCACCGGCGACGCGCTGGATCGTCAGGCCAGCCCGTTGTAGGGCCGGGATCACCTGGTGGTCCAGGCCCGCACCGACCACGGTTGCCGTCGCCACCTGGTGTTCCTCCAGCCACCGCGTGACCACTGGGTCGACCCGGTCGGCCTGAACGCTGAACAACGGGATTCCCCTTGCCCCGGCAAGGACGGCGGCGGCGGCCGCATCCCCACCCATGGATCTGTTGTCGGGATCAAGCGCTGTCAGGACCACCTCGCCGATCCCGTTAGGCGCGATGCTGGCGGCCACATTCGTCAGGTCCCGGGCCGCCTGGACGGGATCGTCAGCCGGGACAATGCGCATGTCGATGTCCCAGTCATACGCCAAACGGGCACAAGAGGCGGGCCACTGACCGACCAGGACCAGTTCTGCGCGACGGGCCAAGGTACGGCTGGCCTCGATCAGCGCCGGGCCGGTCAGGCACTGGCCGGGCTCCGGGGTGGCCTGCAGGAACGGGCCGCCGAGTCGGCCGGCCATGGCGGCGGCGGACGGGGCGACCCCAGAAGACGCGTCCGTCGCCATCACAACTGCGACAGGCGCGCTGGCGTCATCGAACATGGCAAACGACGATCGGGCCAAGGTGTCGTCGGCGCGCTGCCCAGACAGCGGCCGCAAGGTCGGATACAGCGTGCGCACCGCCAGGCGATCGTCATCGGTCAGGTCTGTCTGACATGGCCTGTCCTGCCAATACATGACCCGACATTCGTGCGGGCCGGGGCCCATCTCATCCACCCAACAGTCATCGCCTGGATTGCACATGTGTCCCTGACCCAGGACGTGGCCCACCTCGTGGCGGATCGCCCGAAACAACGTGTCGTTGTCCTGGACCCTGGGGCAGATGCCGATGTCCGCCTCGCGGATTTGTGTTCCGGTGGTTCCGTAGCGCTCGATGCGCAGGCCACCGTCGGTGAACAGGTAGGTGTTGGCGGTGGTCAGTCCGGTGCAGTCCGGTTCCAAAAAGATCGTCGAGTGCCCGTCCGCGCTGTCCTGGCCTTGGGCGTGACCCACGAATTGTGAGGCCCACCGTGAACCTAAGACGTCATCCCATTGTCGCACCGCCGCGTGGATGGTGGCCTCGTCCAGTCGGTCGACGACGGCAGGGTCAAGCTGGTATGCCCAGGGCAGGGCAGCGTCGCCGATCAGCACCTGTTGACCCAACACAATGCCGGAGGCGTAGCGCGTGGAGACCGTCGCCGGTGCCAGACTGTGCCGATTCTCATCGGGATGGGTCTGATTGATCGTGGGACGCCCCGCCCGGGGCAGCATCTGCCCGTCGGCGTCGCGCAGCGGTCCGTTCAGGTTCCGCGTCCGGGGGATCGGTTGGCTGGGTGGCTGTGATGGCGTCGCGTGCGCGGCCGGCTGAACCGACGACCTGTCGGTCGTGGCGCCCGTGGTCGCAACTGGGGCAAGGCTCAGCAGGGCAGCGACGACAATCACGCAACCCAGGGTGAGCAAGCGAAGCGGGCCAGCATCGGCCGGGGATCTGAACAAACTGGACAACGTCATCCTTGCTTTGTGTGCCGTGACGACCAACGGCTGGCAGCTACGGTCATCGTGCGCCGAAGGTCCGGTGGCGGCTACGCTTCAGCGCGATGTCCACCGTATCGGCAGACCGTCTGACTCTAGCGTCCCAGGCGGGTCAGTGGGCGATAGCTGCCACGGTCGCCGGATCGGCGGTGGCCCAGATCACCGCAACCGTGGTCAACGTTGCGCTCCCCGAGATTGCTGCAGGCCTGGATGCCGGCACCCTCGGCGTGCAGTGGGTCATAAATGCCTACATGCTGCCCTTGGCGTCGTTGATCCTGATCGGTGGGGCCCTGGGGGATCGCTACGGGCGACGTCGTATCTACCTGCTGGGAACCATCATCTTCGGGGCGTCGTCGCTGGCCGCCGCGGTCGCTCCATCACTGGGCTTTCTGCTGGGGGCCAGGGTCGTCATGGGCGTGGGTGGGGCGTTGCTGACGCCGGGTAGCCTGGCGATTCTTGAGGCGTCGTTCGTGAAGAAGGACCGCGCGGCCGCGATTGGGGCGTGGGCAGGTCTTGGCGGTGTCGCGGGTGCCTTGGGGCCGGTGCTGGGGGGGTTGCTGTTGGACCTGGCCGGCTGGCGGCTGCTGTTCTTGCTGAACCTGCCGATCTGTGCGGCTGCGGTCTATCTGACCGTTCAACATCTGCCGGAGAGCACCGATCCGGACAGTGCGACCCATCGCATCGACTGGGCCGGGACGGTCACAGGGGCGGCTGGGCTGGCGGCGTTGACGTACGGCCTGATCTCGCTGGGTGGCGGCATATCGGTTCTTGGGATCAGCGCGATCGTGGCGGGAATCGCGATCATGTTCATCTTCGTCACCTTGCAACGTCAGGTCCAGGCCCCGTTGGTGCCCCTGTCGATGTTTTCCAACCGCACGTTCAGCGTGGCCAACATCTTGACCTTCGTGGTCTATGCCGCGTTGGGTGGTGTGTTCTTTTTGCTGGTGGTGTTCTTGCGGCAGGTACTGGGCTATTCCGGTTTTGAAGCGGGGGCGGCGACGCTGCCGATGACGATCTTGATGTTGTTGTTCAGCGCACAGTCAGGCCGCGTGGCCAGCCGTATCGGTCCGCGCCTGCAGTTGACGGCCGGACCGGTGTTCCTGGCGGTTGGCATGTTGTTGTTCAGCCGGTTGGAACAAGGATCGTCATATGGCACCGATGTCTTCCCGGGGGTGGTGTTGTTCGGTTTCGGCCTGGTATGTCTGGTGGCCCCAGTGACCGCGACCGTGCTTGCGGCCGCCGACGAGCGCCGAGCGGGGCTTGCCTCAGGGATCAACAACGCGGTGGCGCGGACCGCAGGTCTGATGGCGGTGGCGATTTTGCCCCCCGCAGCCGGCTTGGGCGCAGAGGCGTTCAACGATCCGACGCGGTTCGCCGCAGGCTTTTCACGGGCGATGCTGATCAGCGCGGTGCTGGCCGCGGTGGGGGCCGTCGTCGCCGGGACCGGTCTGGAGTCGACCTTACGGACGCGCCGTCGTGATCCCCGCCAACCCGAGGCGCACGAACACCCGCACACCACAATCGATTGTCCCGCCCCGGTACGCCAGACCATCAGCCGCCCCTAAGAACGGGACGGGGTCCCCAGGCCCTTGACCGTGTCGAGGGTGTCAATCTGTGCGAGCGACTTGTCGTCGCGGTAGCGCAGGACCCGGGCAAATCTCAGCGCGACCCCTCCGGGATAGCGCCGCGACACCTGGATACCGTCCACGGCGATCTCAACGACCTGTTCAGGACGGACGTAGACGACATTGCCGTCCTTGTGGGTCATCAGACTCAAGAACCGTTCGGTCTGCCACGCCAGCATGACATCGGTCATGCCCTTGAACGTCTTGCCCAGCATGACCAGATCGTCGCCGTCACGGGCGCCCAAATGAATGTTTGACAGCAGGCCCTTCCGGCGGCCAGAGCCCCATTCGGCAGCCAGCACCACCAAGTCCAGGGTCTTGACCGGTTTGACCTTGCGCCACGCCTTTCCGCGCCGCCCCGCGTCATAAGAGGACCCCAAATCTTTGATCATCACCCCTTCGTGGCCCCGTTCCAACGCCTGGGCAAGGACCGCCTCACCTGCCTCGGGCTGTTTTACGATCGCGCCGGGAATCTGATGAATCGCGGGTACCAATGCGTGCAGCCGCTCCCGGCGCATAACCAATGGCTCGTCGATCAGGTCCTGTCCGTCGTGATGCAACAGATCGAAGAAGAACGGGGTCAGCCCGACCTGGGCCCGGTCTGTCGGTGTGTCAGTTGAAAACGCACTGATCGTGTCCTGAAAGGCCCAGGGACGGCCGTCGGGGCCCATGGACAACACCTCTCCGTCAAGAATCAGCGCTTCGGCGTCCAGCGCCTGCACAACCTGCACCACGGCAGCCGAGCGGCTGGTGATGTCGTTCAAGTTGCGGGTGTACACCGTGACCTGATCGTCGCGTTTGTGGACCTGGATGCGTGCCCCGTCCAATTTCCACTCCACCACCGCCGTTCCCAACGCCGCTAGGGAGGCGGTGACCGACTCGGCGGTCGACGCAAGCATCGGTTGCACGCCCCGGCCGACCACAAGCCCTACGTCGGTCACCGCGTCGCGCCCCCCGGTCATGGCGCGGACGGCGACCTGGCTCAGGTCTGCGGCCAGCATCACGGCCCGGCGAACCACGGCCTCGGGAATGGCGGCGGCTTGCGCGACACCCTTGACCACCAGCCCCGTCAAGGCGCCCTGGCGCATGTCCCCCAGGATCAGATGGGAGAGGAACTCCTGCTCGGCCGCCGTTGCCGCTCCGTAGAGATCGGTCAGAACCTTTTGACGAAGGGTCCGGGAGCCAGGCCCGCCCGCCTGGGCCAACGCGGTCAGGGCTACGTCAACATCTGACAGCGACAGGGTCTGGTGGGCCGCGGCCGGCACCGCCAACTCACCCAGGGTGGCCCAGCCGACCTCAAGTCGGCTCTGTGGTGGATCCCCGGCCAGGTAGGCCGCGGCAAGGCCCACCTCATCGGCGGCAGCGCGCAACGCCTGTGCGATCAGCGCCACCTTGTCGTTGCGGCCGGGCGTTCGGCGGATGTGGTCCGCAGCCTGTACCAGGGGCCCGAGCGTGGCGGTCACGCGGGTAGTTCCCAGTCAACCGGGGTGGCGCCCAACTTTGCAAGTTCGTCGTTGACCGCGGTGAACGGACGCGAGCCAAAGAATCCGCGGGAGGCCGACATGGGGGAGGGGTGTGCCGACTCGACGGCCGGGGCATCCAGCAGCCAGGGCCGGGTGTCGCGCGCGTCGCGCCCCCACAACACCGCGACCAGGGGACGGTTGCGCATCGCCAGAGCTTTGATGGCCTGTTCGGTGATGACCTCCCAACCCGCACCCCGATGTGAACCGATGGATCGTGGCGCCACCGTCAGGCACCGGTTCAGCAACATGACGCCCTCAGACGTCCACGCCGACAGGTCACCGGTGGCGGGCCGGGGCAGCCCCAGATCGTCGCTGTATTCGGTGAAGATGTTGTCAAGTGACCGCGGGATCGGGGCGACATCGGGCCGTACCGAGAACGACAATCCCATTGCATGCCCAGGCGTGGGATAGGGATCCTGTCCCAAAATCAGCACCTTCACCTGTTCGAAGGGCACGGCAAACGCCGCGAATATCCGGTCGGGGGCGGGCAAGAACCGCCGGTTCGCCGCAATCTCGTCCCGTAGGAAGTCGCCCATCTTCGTTATCTGTGTCGCGACGGGCGCGAGTGCCATGTCCCAGCCCGGCCCGACGAGGGTGTGCAACGGTCGTGTGGTCACGGTCGCGAATGCTATTTCGCTGTCACACAGACAATAGGGCTTGAATCTCGCCGGTTGGTTGGGTCAACGGCCCTCGTGGTTCGATGGTCAACCCGATGCCGTCCATGTCGGTCGACGTCATGGTCAACGGCTCGCCAGCAACGAGTTCTCCCGCCGGGATGGCCTGGTCACCGACCATGGCCCACACGGCGTAGATCTGACCCTCTTCCAACGCGGTGAGATTTTGTCCCACGACGATGGCCGCACCCTGGCCAGGGGTCACCACGGCAGTCAGGTTGCCCCCACCCTCCAACGGTGCCGACATTCGCGCAGCGTCTTCGGCCGCGACCACCGCGGCAACCTCTTGACTGGTTCGTTGGATGGTGTCGACTCGTGAGGTCAACTGGGCCAACGCCACGCCCAGACCGACGGCGATGATGACGGCGGCGGCGGCGACCCCGTACAACAACTGGGTGGCCTGTTTCCGCGCGCTTTCAGCTGGTTGGCGTCGATCCGGGGTCGGTGTGTGCAACGGGACAACCGGGCGGTCTTGGCGAACCGTGTCGATCCGGTTCAGCACGGCGATCTTCAAGCCCTCTGGAGGGGTCTCCGCGACGCCCGCGCCCAAATGGGCCGCCACCTCGCGCAAGGAGGTGACCTCGGCTGTGGCTTCGGCCGAAGTTTTTAGATAGGACTCGAACTGGACACGTTCGTCGTCATCGAGGGCGTCCAGGACGTAGGCGCCGGTCAGTCCGAACAAGTCGCTGTTCACCGTCCCATCTCCAGCGTGTCGCGCAGACGGATCAGGCCGTCTCGCATTCGCGTCTTGACCGTCCCCAGTGGGGTGTGCAGCAGTGCTGCGACCTCCCGATAGGTGTGGCCCCCGTAGTAGGCCATCTCAATGGCTTCGCGCTGCACCTCGGTCAGCTCGTTCAACGCATCATGGACCTGTGCGCGTTCGAAGCGATGTTCAACTTCGGCCGCCACGCGATCAAAGGGGCGGTCGACGTCTTGTCGGCCGACGCGATCTTCCCGATCCCGGGACGCTTGTTCCGAACGAACCCGGTCCACCGCCCGGCGGTGTGCCATCGTCAAGATCCAGCCACGGGCCGTGCCCTTGGAACGGTCGAATCGGGGAGCGGTTCGCCACACCTCCACCAGCACGTCTTGGCTGACCTCTTCGCTTTGTGCGGGATCGCGAAGGACGCGCCTGACAACGCCGAAGACCTGCGGGCCCATCTGGTCGTACAACGCTTCGAAGGCACGCATGTCCCCTTTGGCCACCAGTGCCATCAACAGATTCAAATCCCCCGGTCCTTCCGTTACGTCGTATGCCTTGTCATCGTCGGCGCCCGAAACCGTGGTCAGGTGACGCGACGCCGCAGACGTTGCTGCAGGTTCGTCCCTGTCAGGGGTTTCGGATTGCTCGTCAGGTGGCTCCACACCACCTAGGCTAACCCGTGATGAGGGGCTTTTTTTGCGATGTCGGTATCAGGCGTGTGGGATCGTGCCCCGGTACGTGTCACCCCGACGGATGGTCGCCGGCCAGTTGTCGTGGCGGCATCGGACTTTCCGTGGATCACGATCTGATCGACTGCTGGCCGCCCCCTTGGTGACGTTTCCCGATCTACCGGTCGTCGGTATTCTGGCTGATCTGAACGCTGGCCTGTCCGGGTCACGCACTGCGGTCGTCCAAGCCCCGCCGGGGGCCGGCAAAACCACTCTGGTGCCCTTGTCGTTGTTGGCATCGGATTGGTTGACGTGCCGTTGTGTGGTCCTTGAACCCCGGCGAATCGCCGCACGTGCAGCCGCTTCACGGATGGCGGAACTGCTGGGGGAACCCGTCGGTCAGACCGTGGGCTACACCACCGGTGAGGGACGAAAGGTCAGCGCCGCCACCCGGATCGAGGTCGTGACGGACGGCGTCTTGATCCGGCGACTGCAGTCAGACCCGACTGCGGCTGGAATCGGTGTCGTGATCGTCGATGAGTTTCACGAACGGTCCGTCGAGGCCGATCTGGCGCTGGCATTTGCGGTGGAGGTGCAACAGACCGTCCGTCCCGATCTTCGGATCGTCGTCATGTCAGCGACCCTGGAGGGCGATCGTGTTGCAACGCTTTTGGACAGGCCGTTGCGGCTGCAAAGCACAGGTCGCCTCTTTGACATCCACACGGTCCATCAATCTGCGGCGGCCACAGCACAGATCGGGGCGGCGGTGGCCGCCGGTGTGTACCAGGCGTTGCACATGGGGCCGGGCGATGTGCTGGCATTCCTTCCCGGCCGGCGTGAGATCGAAGACGCCCGGGCGGCACTTGCGGATGCCGATGTCACGGTCATGCCGTTGTACGGGGCCCTGCCTGCGGCCCGACAACAACAGGTGTTGCGGTCAGATGGCACGCAACGTCGGGTTGTGCTGGCCACCGACATCGCCGAATCAAGCCTGACGGTACCGGGGGTGCGCATCGTCGTGGACGGGGGCTGGGCACGACGGCCAGCCTTTGATGCCGCGACAGGCATGTCACGGCTTAAAACGGTCAGGATCTCGCGCGCCAGTGCTGACCAGCGACGAGGACGCGCTGGACGTCAGGGCCCCGGCCTGTGTTTGCGCCTATGGCCGTCGCACGAAGCGCTGAGCGACCACTCACCCCCCGCGATCATTGAAGAGGATTTGGCCCCATTGGCCTTGCAGGTCGCAGCCTGGGGGACCGGAGTGGAAGAGCTGGCACTGCTTGATCAGCCGCCGGCGCCGTCCTGGTCGGCGGCCCAAGACCTTTTGACAGAACTTGAGGCGCTGGATCAGGGCAACCTGACCGAGCACGGCCGAGAGATGGCCGCTCTACCGGTTCATCCCCGGTTGGCGCATATGGTTTTGCGGGCCCCTGCGGGCCTGGGTCCGCTTGCTGCAGAAGTGGCGGCCCTGCTGGGACAACGCGATGTGGTGATCGGGGGCGGGGCCGATCTGGAACGGCGGGTGGCTGCGCTGCATGGCCGCGATGTGGGACAACTGCGCCGTGGGGTGGTGACCCGTGTTCGCAAGGATGCGGGGCGCATCATCCGGGCTGCGGGAATCACCGGACAGGCGGGTTTGCCGCGTGAGGATGACGTCGGCCGTCTGGTCGCGCTGGCCTATCCCGATCGCATCGCTCGTGCACGGGGCCCGCGGGGATCGTTTGTCATGGCTGGTGGTCGGGGTGCGCGGATGAATCCGTCCGATGCGCTGGCGGGCCAGGAGATGGTGGCCGTCGCAACCCTGGATCGGGGCCAGCGGGAAGCGACAATCCATCTGGCGGCCGCCCTGGACATAGGGACTGTCCGAGACCTGGCCACCACCGTTGACGTCGTGGAATGGGGTCGCCCGTCTGGTGGTCAACAGGCACCTGCCGATGTCGTTGCCGAGCGTCGCCTGCAGTACGGCGCCGTGGTCGTGTCGGCTGCACCTCTGGCGGATCCGCCGCGCGATCAGGTGGTGGCGGCGCTGCTGGACGGGGTGGCGGAGGAGGAACTACGGCCGCTGCCGTGGACGTCGACTGTGCACCGACTTCGTCACCGACTCCGTCATCTGCACCAAGCCAGAGCCACAGACGGCTGGCCCCCGGTAGACGACCAGACCCTGCTGGCCGAGCTGGAGCAGTGGCTGGCACCGTTTCTGACGACGGCGCGTCGCCGCCGAGACCTGGACCGGGTGGCGCTGGCTGACGCCTTGCTTGCACGCGTCCCCTATACGCTGCATCCGCTGTTGGATCGCCTTGCACCCACGCATCTGCCCATTTCGACTGGCCGCCGGGCCCGGGTCGACTACAGCGGGGAGGTACCGGTGTTGGCGGTGAAGCTGCAGGAGATGTTCGGCAGTCTCGACACGCCGCGGGTGGCGGGAGAGCCAGTCTTGTTGCACCTGTTGAGCCCGGCTGGCCGTCCGTTGCAGATCACCGCCGACCTGGCGGGTTTTTGGGCCGGTTCCTACGAACAGGTGCGTCGAGAGATGCGTGGCAGATACCCCAAGCATGCCTGGCCACAGGATCCGGCGGCGGCCGTACCGACGCGCCACACCAAGCGCCGATCAGGTCCGGACTGACGGCGGTGCAGCCCCTGTAGGCTTTTCTCCCAAAACGTTTGTAAACCCGCCGGTGAGCAAAGGACTTCGGGGAATGGTGCGCTTCAGAAAGACCGGTCGCATGTCGACCAACATCGAGGATCGTCGCGGTATGGGCGGCGGCCGCACTGCCGCCATTGGTGGCGGGGGCTTGGGGATCGGCGGGCTCGTATTGTTCTTGTTGTTTCAGTTCCTGGGCGGGGGTGGCGGGGATCTGGGGTCGGTTGTGGGTGAGCTGGGTGCGCCCGCTGCCCCACCTGCGCAGCAGGGTCAGCGGTACGAGACGGGCGGTGCGGCCACGACCGACCAGGAGCAGTTGATCTCTCAGGCCCTTGACGACATGCAGTTCTTCTGGGCCGAGCAGTTCCAGTCTGCCGACCGTACCTACGAGGCAGCCACATTGGTGCTCTACGAGCAGGGCACCAACACGGCGGGCTGCGGGTACGGCCAAGCCGCCGCCGGCCCGTTCTACTGTCCCGCCGATGAGAAGGTCTACATCGACCTGTCGTTCTTCGACCAGTTGGCATCCCAGTTCGGTGCACCCGGGGACTTCGCGCAGATCTACGTGCTGGCCCATGAGGTGGCCCACCACGTGCAGAACGAGTTGGGCATCTCAAGTCAGGTGCGCTCTGAGCAGCAGTCCAACCCCGACGCGGCAAACGACATGTCGGTTCGGTTGGAACTGCAGGCCGACTGTCTGGCCGGGGTCTGGGCCTACTCGACGTACGACAACAACCTGGACGGCCAAGCATCGGACGGCGAGTTGGTCGGTCTTGAGTCCGGCGATCTTGAAGAGGGTTTGAAGGCCGCCGCAGCAGTCGGTGACGACAACATCCAGTCCAGCAGTGGTCGAAACGTCAACCCCGAAACCTGGACCCACGGGTCATCTGAGCAACGGACCAGTTGGTTCCGCCGGGGCTTTGACAGCGGCGACCCCAACCAGTGCGACACCTTCTCTGGTTCGGTCTGATCCCTCCTCGTGGGCAACAGTCCAAAATGTGCACCTCGGCCCAAAACCGGGCCTACTTGGCCAGCCTGACGTAGATCGCCTAGGCCGCAGACGTGTGAGTCGTGTGGAACCCCTCGGCGATGAGGAGTTCGGCAAGCGACCGTGCGATCCCCTCTGCCAGCAACGCATAGCCAGCGGGGTTCGGGTGATACCTGTCCTCGGCGAACAACTCAGGGCGGCGCTGGCGGATCGCATCGACCACCTCACGCCGAACGTCGATGTAGCGGGCCTCGGGCATCTGGGTGGCCACGCGCCGTTGCACGTTGTGCAACGTGTCGCCCAGCAGCCCGGCCACGTTTCGCAGCGGACGGCCCAGCAGTGGGGCCGACTGCAGGTAGGGCAGACCGGTGAACACAACCGGCGCCCCACCGGTCTGTCGGCTAGCCAGGACGGCCAAGTTCTGGATGTGTCGGGCGAAGTCCCAGGGTGTCGCCGCCCGGGTGGCGTCGTTGGCGCCCACGGACACCAAGACCACCTCGACCTGCTCGTCCAACTGCGGGACCTGTTCGGTGATGACATCTTCCACCCGGCTGGACGCGACGCCGAATCCCTTCATGTGCACCGGCCGCCCCAGGTGGGCCGCCAGGCGATAGGCAGTCTGTGCCGGAAGGGACTGACCGGGTAGCGGTGCGCCGACACCATGGACCAACGAGTCGCCCAGGAAGGCAATTCGCAACGGCGGGCCGGCCACCCAAGGGGGCTCAACCACGACATCGACCACATAGTCGGGAAGCGGCATCAATCCTTGTCGCCGAGCCCGGCTGATCTGATTGGTCAAGACCAGACCCAGGGTGCTGGGAACGCCCACCAAAGCGCCGGCCAGCAATGCCGCGGACCGCGGAAGCGACGTCGCCACGTTGATCATCGTCGGTTCACCGCCTCGTCGCTATTCACGCTGTGTTACCCCTGTGGGACCCCAGCGCCGAAAACTTCACTGCTGGTTCATATAATAACCGCATTTTGTACACCGCGTATTCCGAAACAGACCGGCTGTGGACAGCCCACTCGCCTACTTCTTGTCCGACGAGTGGCCCGGAAACACGCCTTGGTCGGGGTCGATGAAGGGCACCGCGTTGTTGACCGCCGTGGCTGCCTCACCGAACCCCACGCTGATCAGTTTCACCTTTCCGTCATACGTGGTGATGTCGCCGGCCGCAAACACCCGCTGGAGGTTGGTCTTCATCGCTGTGTCCACGACAATTTGGCGTTTGTCCTGTTCCAACCCCCATTTCTTCAACGGTCCCAGATCGGCGGTGAACCCCAGGGCGGCAACGACGGCCTGGCAGTCGATGGTGCGCTTCTCGTCGGTGCGGTTGTCGAAGATCTCGACGGACTCGATCTTGTCGCCGCCGTTGATGCGGGAGACCTCGTGAAACGTGAGCACCTCCACCTCTGACGCCATGACGTCGTCCACCGTGGTCTGGTGTGCCCGGAAGCGATCACGCCGATGGACGATGGTGATCGATCGGGCGATGTCGCGCAGGTTCAATGCCCAATCAAAGGCGCTGTCACCGCCGCCCACGATCAGGACGTCCTTGTCGGTCATCACATCCAGCTTCGGGACGAAATATTGCAGTCCTTGTCCCTCCCACACCTCACCATCGGGCAGTGGGCGTGGGGTGAACGTGCCGATACCACCCGTGATCACCACGGCCTTGCAGCGCAGTTTCGCGCCTTTGTGCGACACGACGTCAACGGA
>JBBSNE010000011.1:0-18074 GCA_038232815.1 Euzebyales bacterium
ATCGATGCGGCCGCTGGCAAGTTCCTGGTAGGGCTCATGTCCCTTTCCGGCCAACACCACGACGTCGCCGGGCTGTGCCATCGCTATGGCCTGATGGATCGCCTGCCTGCGGTCGGGAAACACAATGGCGGCCGTCGGGTCGGTGAGTCCCCTCACCATGTCGTCCAAGATCACCTCAGGATCTTCCCCGCGTGGGTTGTCGTTGGTGAAGACGGCGACATCGGCTGCATCATGGGCCGCCCGGGCCATCGCGGGACGCTTTGCCCGGTCCCTGTCCCCACCGCAGCCCAAGACGACGATCAGCCGTCGGTCCGTGACCTGCCGGGCCGCCCTGAGGACCCCGGCAACCGAGTCAGGGGTGTGCGCATAATCCACCATCACCGCAAACGGCTGCCCCACATCGACGCGTTCCATCCGGCCGGGCACCCCGGGCAACGATGCCAGACCGCGGGCCGCCACCTGCAGGTCGACGCCGGACGCGTGGGCCGTCGCCAAGGCACCCAGGGCATTGGTCACGTTGTAGTCACCGGGCAGGTTGATCCGTACGTCGACCGCCGCTCCTCCTACGTGAGCGGTGAACGACGAACCAGCCGCATCGCCAGCCACCCCACTGGCCCATACATCGGCTTGATGATGCCGCGACACCGTCCAGACCTCGGTGGGCGCCGTCTTGGCCAGTCGAGCGCCGAATTCGTCATCGATGGTGACCACGCCCACGGGGGTGAAGGCCCCGGTGAACAGACTGGCCTTTGCCTGGTAGTACTCCTCCATGTCCCGATGGAAGTCCAGATGGTCCTGGGTCAGGTTGGTGAACAATGCTGCCGCGAACCGGACCCCGTTCAACCGTCCCAGCACCAATCCGTGGCTGGACACTTCGATGGCTGCCGCGGTGACCTTCTCCGCACGCATCCGGGCGAACAAGCGGTGCAGGTCAGAGGCTTCGGGCGTGGTCCGGACGCCCGGAACGGCCCGGTCTGCGATGCGGGTTTCCACAGTGCCGATCAACCCCGTCGTGTGACCGGCCGCACGCAGGATGGCATCCAGCAGATAGGCGGTCGTCGTCTTGCCGTTGGTCCCGGTCACCCCCAGGACCGTGATGTCATGCGTCGGCTGACCATGGATCAGGTCGGCGGCATACCCCAGGGTCTGTGCGACCGATTCCACCACTATCTGGGTCACGTCCAGATCCGGAAGTTCGCGTTGGACCAGCAACGCCGGGGATCCGGCCGCCACCGCGGCGGGGGCGAAATCATGCCCATCGGCGTGTGCCCCCGGCCGAGCGGCGAACAACACGCCGGGTCCGGCCTGACGGCTGTCGTGGGTGACATCGATCAATGCCACGTCGTGGCCTCGTGAGTCGACGGTGATCAGCCGGGCATCGTCCAGCGCCTGCGCCAAGCGGTCCGGGGTGAAGGTGTCAGACACGGAGCAAACCGCCGATCGGTGGCGCGCCGCCTTGCCGGATTGCCGACGGCACGGTCCAGACGAGGGTACGCGTTCAGCCGTCATCCACGACCGCCTCACCTGACTGCGCAATGGGCTGTTGACGATCCACGACGGTGGTTGTCTCCTGACCGATCGGCACCGGGACCGATGGTGTCTGCGGTGGCACACGCTGATCGCGCAACGCGAACTGCATGATCTCGGCGAACGTCGGGGCAGCCGACAACCCTCCATATGAGGGGGTTGGTTCGTCCAGCATCACTGCCACGGTCACTCGCGGATCGTCTGCGGGGGCGAAGCCGACGAAGGTGGCGATGTAGGCATCGGTGGCGTAGCCCCGTTCCCCTTCCTTCGGCTTCTGCGCGGTGCCGGTCTTTCCCCCGACGCGGTATCCGGGCACGGCGGCAAGCCCACCGGTGCCGTTGGGCGACTCAACGACTTGGACCAACATGTCAGCCACCGTTTGCGCGGTGGTTGGTGACAGGACCTGACGACGCTGTGGCGGCGGGGCGGGTGTGAAGCTGTCGTCGTTTGTCACAAACCCCTGGACCAAACGCGGTTGTTCCCAATAGCCCCCACTGGCGATGACGTTGAACACCTCCGCTGTCTGCACCAGCGTGGCCGCCACACCTTGCCCGATGGCGATGGTCGGCAGGCTGGAGGCGGTCCAATCTTCGACCGGGGCCAGGATCCCACGGGATTCACCAGGAAAACGCAGACCCGTCGGCTGCCCCAGACCGAAGTCGGTGACGTAGTCATACAGGCGCTGCTCCCCCAACCGTTGCGCGATCTGTATCGTTCCGACGTTTGACGACCGTGTGATGATGTCGCGGGTCGACCACCACGCATCGGCGTGCGGCGACGCATCGTTGAAGGTTTCTGATCCGAGGGTCAGCGCCGACGGCACGCTGAACCCCTCGTCGGCGCCCACGACGCCGTCCTCCAACGCGCCAGCGATGGTGATGACCTTGTTGACCGAGCCGGGCTCGAACACGTCGGTCAAGGCCCGATTGCGTCTTGCGTAACTGTTCGCGTCCGCATAGTCCTGCGGGGCCACAGAGGGCACACTGGCCATGGCCAGGATCTCATTGCTGTCCACATCCATCACGACCGCCGAACCGCCCAGGGCGGCGTACCGTTCGACGGCATCGAACAGGATCTCTTCGGTCGCGTACTGGACCTCTCTGTCGATGGTCAACCGCAGGTCCACACCCGGTTCGGCGGGAACCACCTCTCGTGGGGCGGCGCTGATCTCAACCCCCCCTGGTGCCGTTTCCAACCGGAGTTTGCCGTCGATCCCGCGCAGGGCCTCGTCATACTGCAGTTCGATCCCGGCCAGACCTTTGTTGTCCAGTCCGGCCCACCCGACGACCTGACTGGCGATGCTGTCGGCGGGATAGACGCGTTTGGGCTCCTCCAACACCCCGATCCCGGGCAGTCTGAGTTCGGCGACGGCTTGACCGATCTCACGGGGGAGTTGGCGCCCCAGGTAGACAAAAGCCTTGCTGCTGTTCAGGGCAGCGATCATTGCGTCGACGTCCCCGCCTGGCATGACGCCCGCCAGCTGCTGGGCAATGACGGCAGGGTCGACCCCGGCTTCTGCCAAGACGGGCGGGTTTGCATAGACGGTGGAGGCAGCCAGGCTCATCGCCAGTGGCGCTCCCTGGCGATCGGTCAGGGCACCACGACTTGCCGGCAGCTGCACTTCGCGCTGGGTCTGGCGGTGCTGCCAACCTGCATAGACCTCGGCATCCACCAGTTGGACGGCTACCAGACGCCAGCCCATCACCAACGTCAACAGCAGGTAGGCCACCAGCATGATCATCAGGCGCCGGCTGATTCTGGCCTTCTGCTGCGCCCGTGCCAAGGAGTCATACAGCGACAGCAACACCATGCGGCCCAGCGGGGCGCCCTGTGGCAAGGGCGGTGTCCCCGGGCGTCGGACGCGCTGCGACGGGTGTCCGCGACGTCGTCGCCCCCGACGCCGCAGCGGCGGGGTGATGGGGGGCGCCGCCATGGGCTATTTCTCCAGCCGTACAGTCGTCTTTGACCGCCTGGGCCCGCCCTGGTCCTGTTGGATCACGAGGAACCCGGGCTGTTCGGGTTCCACCAGGCCAAGCTGAGCGGTGGCCACCTGTCGCACCCGTGCCGGTGTCTCCAACATCGCAACCTCGGCCACCAGATTGTCGTGTCGCAATGTCAGCTCGGTAATACGGTTCTCGACCTCCATGGCCGCAAACGACGACTCGGCTGCCAGTGCGTTCAGTGCGACGACGCCGATCACACCCACGACCACGATGGCACTCACCATCAACCAGCACATGACGGCCCAACCCGACCGCCGAGAGGCAGCGGCAGGCACAGCCCGCAATTGGGGCGGCTGCGTCGCAGTTCGTCTGCGGTCACGTCCGGCCGTGCGTACTGACGGTCCGGCGACACCGGGCGGCCGCCTGAGCGGGGCGGTGGGCAGGGCGCTCATGACTCCAGCCGCTCACCGACACGCAACTTGGCGGATCGGGATCGAGGGTTGCGGGCGACTTCCGCCCCGTCGGGGGTCTCTGCCCGCCGTGTGAGCATTTGCAGTTGGGGGACGCGGCCGCAGCCGCACACCGGTAGGTCCGGTGGGCAGATGCAGCCGTCGGCCGCGTCGGAGAAGAACCGCTTGGCAATGCGATCCTCCAGACTGTGATAGCTGAGGGTGGCCAGTCGGCCGCCCCTGCTGGGTGAGGATGGACGGCGCCCGCTCGCAGTGGTGTCGATTGCACCCTGCGAGGCGGGCGCCAGATGCTCCAGTGCCTGGGGAAGGGAGGCACTGAAACGTTGCAGTTCGGTGTTGACGGCGATGCGCAACCCCTGGAAGGTGCGTGTCGCAGGGTGGATTCCGCGAGCCCGGTCGGCGCGACGCTGACCACGTGGCATGGCCTGGGCGACAAGATCGGCCAAGGCCACCGTGTTGTTGAAGGGGCGGTGTGCAACGATGGACTCAGCGATTCGTGCCGCGTGGCGTTCCTCGCCGTAGTCACGCAGGTACCCCTCCAATTCCTCGGCGCTGGCCTGGTTGACAATGGTCGCCGCGCTGACCGTGGACGTCGGATCCATCCGCATGTCCAGGGGCCCGAATGAGCGAAAGCTGAAACCCCGCCCCGGGGTGTCCAATTGCATCGAAGAGACGCCAAGGTCATACAGCACCCCGAGCAACGGACCGTGCTGTGCCAGGACGCTGCCGACGTGTGTGGCAAAGTCGTCGTACGGCGCGTGGACCAGGGTCACCCGGGTCCCGAAATGCGTCAGACGGCGACCGGCCACCTGCAACGCGTCGGGGTCCCGGTCAAACCCGATCAGGTGGGTGCCGGTGCCGCTGGCCTCCAGCAAGCGCTCGGCATGGCCGCCGGCCCCCAGGGTGCAGTCGACAAGGAGGGCGGGACGGTCGTCGGGAACCGCGAGCAGTTCGACGATACGGTCCACCATGACGGGATCGTGAGGTGCAGTGGCCATGACTCGAGGGTGGATCCGGGCACGATTGGTGCGACGAGGGCGCTCCCAGACGGAGGCGGTTACTTGAACAGCCACAGTGCCACTCCTGTCGAGGTCAGCAGCGACCCGGCGATTGGGGCCCACAAGGCTGCGCGGCGGGTGGGCCGGCCATCGTGGGCGACAAATCCGATCCGTCTCATGAGGTCCATCTACAGGTTCCCTATTCCGACGCTGTCCCGCGTGCTGGTGTAGGCGTCGACGCTGGCGCCCTCTTCGGCCACCCAACGGGCGGCCGGCCAGACCTCGATGTGGTCGCCGACTCCGACCACGGCGACGTCACCGGTCAGGCCGCAGGCGTCTCGCAGCTTGGGGGTGACGCTGACCCGGCCCTGTTTGTCAAGTTCTTGTTTGCTGGCGTGACCGAACATCGCTCGTGCGATGCGGCGTTGTATCTGGCTACCCCGTTGCATCTGACTGATCGAGGCCCGCAGTTCGTGCCAGTCCGCCATCGGGTGGATGACCATGTTGCCGTCGAATCCGATGGTCATGACCAACCGTCCTTCCTGCAGGAGTGCGCGATGTTCGGAGGGCAACACCAATCGACCCTTGGCGTCCATCGTGTGCATGAACGTTCCAAGGAATTCGTCTTGATCGGTGTCGAAGTCCTCCACAGTGTTTCCCTTCTGCGCCACTGTGCCCCACCATCCCCCACCCCGTCAACCACATGAACCACTTCTTCTTAACTTGAGCCACACACGCGCCGTGAAAGAGCAGGTCAGAGCGGTGGTTGAAAGTGGGGCATAAACCACACCCACACCGGGTTCCGACGCCTCAGAGGACGGGAGGCGATCAGTCCGGGCTCACGCGAGAAATTTTTTGCGACGGAGGCAGGAACGACGACGGGTCGCGTCGAACTGAACCAGTGTTGGCGTCATTGGCGACACGATCACGACCAACGGGGGGAAACGAAGAACCGGCCCAGGGCGGGGCCGGCTCTTCGTCTTGCCGGGCTGCGTACCCAACCGCAGGCGGGGCCGGCTCTTCGTCTTGCCGGGCTGCGTACCCAACCGCAGGCGGGGCCGGCTCTTCGTCTTGCCCAACCCCAACCCCAAAACCGGTATTATCCCGACACTCAGCCCACTTGGGCACCGCCCAAATGATCGGCGGTGGTACTCCGACCTCCTGACCAGGGGTTCTTCGGACACTCGGGTCGTGTGGCCCCCCTCGCATGGCCCGGGAGTGGGCCGAGTGTCCGAAAACGGCGTCGCAAAAGCGAGCCCGTGTCGGCGCCCCTCAGGTCAACGCGTCGACCACGTAGTCGATGCTGGCGACCAGGGCCTCGACATCCGCGGTGTCCACCGCCGGGAACACGCCCAGCCGCAGTTGGTTGCGGCCCAGTTTGCGGTAGGCGTCGGTGTCCACGATGCCGTTGGCGCGCAGAACGCCGCTGATTTCGGTGGCGTCCAGACGCTCGTCCAGATCGACGGTGCAGACGACCGGGGAACGCATGGTCGGATCGCTGACGAACGGTGTGGCCCAGTCCCGCTGCTCAGCCCAGGAGTACACGATCTGTGACTTGTCGTGGCTGGTCTTCGCCACCGTCGCGAGGCCCCCCTGACCCAACAGCCAATCCACGGAATCAGCCAGAAGGAACAATGACGACACCGACGGGGTGTTGTAGGTCTGATCCTTCGCAGAGTTGTCGAGAACCGTCGCCAGGTCGAGGGAAGGTGGTATGGGCCGACCCATGGCCACGATGCCGCCGATTCGCGCCTGGGCAGCGGGTGACAACAACGCGACGTACATGCCCCCCTCGGCTCCGAAGGCCTTCTGGGGGCTGAAGTAGTAGGCGTCGAACTCGGTCGGGTCCACATCGATGGCCCCGGCCCCCGACGTCGCATCGACCAACACCAGCCCGTTTCCTGCTGGGCGGATGATCGGCATCGTCACGCCGGTGGAGGTTTCGTTGTGCGTCAGCGCATAGGTGTCAACCCCCTCCACCCGCTGCATGTTCGGATGGCTGCCCATATCGGCCTGAACCAACACCGGGTCCTGCAAGTGTGGCGCAATCTTGGCGGAGGTGGCGAACTTGTTGGAGAACTCGCCGAAGACCGCGTGCGCGGAGCGCTGCTCGATCAGCCCGTAGCAGGCGGCATCCCAAAAGAAGGTTGCGCCGCCGTTGGACAGCGCCACCTCATAGTCATCCGGCAGTCCGAAATAGTCCCGCATTCCCGCACGGATACGCCCCACCAACCCCTTGACCGCCGGCTGGCGATGTGAGGTTCCCAGATAGGTCGGACCTGACGCCGCCAGTGCATCGACGGACGCCTGCCTGATCTTTGAGGGTCCGCAGCCAAACCGCCCATCGGCGGGCAACAGGTCGGCAGGGATGATCAGGTCAGACGTCATGACCGCCACTGTGACAGCCCCACCCAGGGACGCCAACCCCCTCAATCGGTGGGAATGGGGGCAAATCCTGGGGCCAGGGGTTGGCCGCACAGATCGGCGATCTGCTCATACACCGCATCGGTTGCCACCCGACGAGCCTTGGCAGAGTCGTCCGTCAGCATCACCGGTGTGCCGAAGCGGACGCTGAGCAGGCCCTCGGGAGGCCGCCGCAGGCTGGGGGCGGTTTGCCCGCGTGGCCAGACGTGCGCCATACCGGTCATGCCAACCGGGACGATCGGCACCTTGGCCCCCGCCGCGACGCGGGACATACCCGATCGGAACCGAAACAGCTCACCGCTGGGGGATCGCGTTCCCTCTGGGAAGATGCCGACCACGGCGCCGCGCTGTAGGTGGCTGATCACGATGTCCAGGGCTGACAGGTCAGCGGTTCCCCGTTGAACCGGAATCATGCCCATGGCCATGTTCAACGGACCGGCGGGGCCCTCGGACAGTTCGACCTTCCCGAGGAAACGCATGGGACGTGAACTGGCTGCGCCCAGGGCGAAATGGTCCAAGAAGGACCGATGATTGGCAGCAAGTATCAGCCCGCCGTCCGATGGGATGCGCTGCTGGCCCACCACCGAGCACCGCAACCAGCGCAGCAACGCCGTGCTGGAAAGCGCATGGGACAGTCGCATGGGGCCGGTTGCCGGCGCCCCGGGGGTCACGCGAACAGTCCCCCATCCACCTGCAACACCGTCCCGTTGACGTAGCCGGCCTGGTCGCTGCACAAGAACGCGACGGCCGCAGCCACCTCGTCCGGTTCGCCCAGTCGTCCGGTAGGAATCCGGTCGGTGAACTCGGTGGTGTCCATGCCAGACGTCATCGCGGTCGCGATGAACCCTGGCGCCACCGCATTGACGGTGATCCCTCGTTTGCCGACCTCTCGTGCCAACGATTTGGTCAATCCGATCAGCCCGGCCTTGGATGCGGCATAGTTGGCCTGGCCCGCATTGCCGTGCAGTCCGACCACGCTGCTGAGGTTGACGATCCGACCGTGTCGCGCCCGCAACATGCGACGCAGCACCAGGCGCGACAGCTTGAACGCGGCGGTCAGGTTCACTGTCAATGTGGTGGCGAAGGCCTCGTCATCCATGCCGAACACCAGCCCGTCCACGGTGACCCCGGCGTTGTTGACCAGCACTGCCACGCCGCCGACGTCGTTGACCGCCTGTTCCAAGGGGTCCAAATCCCCTGCCAGGTCCGCACCGACAGCACGTGCCTGCACACCCCGGCCTTCGCAATCGGCAACCACAGCGGCCGCCCCCTCGGCATCACCGCCGTAGCCCACCAAGACGTTGCGGCCCTGATCGGCCAACGCCGTTGCGATGGCTGCCCCGATCCCTTTGGATCCACCGGTCACCAGCGCCCAGGCGCCGTCGGTACTCATGGTTGGTCCAACTCCTCCGGTGTGGTGATCGACATGCGGCCCAAAGAACGGTCGATGCGTTTGATCATGGCGCTCAAGGGTGCGGTTGCGCCCAACTCCACCACATCGGTGACCCCGCTGTCACGCATCGCCAGCACGCTCTGCCGCCAGCGGACCGGGTTGACCACCTGCCGCCGCAGCAGGTCCGGCCAGTCCTGCGCCGCCGTGTGGGCGGTTGCGTCGACGTTGGCCACGACCGGGATTCGTGCCCGGGTGAACGGAGCGTCGTCCAGCGCCTCTCCCAATGGTTGCAGTGCGCCCGCCATGTGGGGGGAGTGATAGGCCGCCCCCACGCCGATGTCGCGGACCTTGCCCTTGCCTTGGGCCAAGATGTCTTTGACCGCCTGCAACTGCGCAGGGGTTCCGCTGACCGTGATCTGCCCCACGGCGTTGTCGTTGGCGACATGTGCCCCGGCGCGGTCACAGGCCGCCGTCACCTCCTCCACCTCAAATCCCAGCGCCGCGATCATCGTGCCAGGCATCTCATCGGCTGCCGCCTGTGTCGCCCGCGCCCGAACGTCGACCAGTCGCAGCGCATCGTCAAAGGGCAACACATCCGCGGCCACCAGGGCGTTGTACTCCCCCAGCGAATGGCCGGCGGTCAGGACGACGTCAGCATCTGGATGTGCGGCCGTCCATGCGTCCAACAAGACGACGTGGTGAACGAACAAGGCGATCTGGCAGTTGAGGGGTTGTCGCAACTCCTCTTCGTGTGCCTGCGTGCCCAGACGACTGACATCCCAGCCCAACACCTGATCCGCTTGCGCCCAGCGGCCAAAGCCGCCGCTGTCGCGCCACGCCGTGGCCATCCCCGGCTGTTGACTTCCCTGACCGGGAAAAACCAGCGCCAGGGCCTGGGCAGCGTTGCTCATGAAGCCTGCCGTTGGCGCTGTACGGCTGCTTGGACCAGATGCACGATGTCCCCGTAGGTCTGCGCCCGGTCGGTGTCGAGATCGGCATCCAAGGCGGCAGAACCCGGCGCAAGGTCGATGTCGAAGGTGTCCTCAAGGGCGACCTGCAGTTCCACAATCGACAATGAGTCCAACTGCAGGCCGTCCTGCAGTGTCACATCGGGTGTCAGCGCAGCGGCGGGAAGACCGAACAGGTCGTTGATCACCGCAGCGACGCGGTCGGCGATGGAGATGGTCATACGTGTGGTGCACTTTCGTTGGCCCGGTCACGCAACAGCACCTTGTCGATCTTTCCGGTGGCGTTGCGCGGCAGGCTATCGGCTGTGGTGATACGTCGGGGGACGGCGTGGCGGCCGATCGTTGTGTCGATGAGTGTTCGTAGCGCCATCACGTCCAGGTTTGCCCCCGGCCGCAACACGATCGTGGCCATGACTGCCTCTTCGCCGAGGTTGTCCGCGGCGCCGTACACCGCGGCCTCCGCGACCGCCGGATCACTGGTCAATACCTGCTCGACCTCGACACTGAAGATGTTGGCACCGCCGCGCATGATGACGTCCTTGGCCCGGTCCAACAGTCGCACGCACCCATCGGGGCCGACGGTGCCGATGTCGCCTGTCCGTAGCCATCCGTCGACGATGATCTTTTTGGTCAGCGCAGGATCATCGGCGTACCCGGGCGTCACGTTGGCGCCCTTGACCAACAGTTCACCCGGTCGCCCGGGCTCCGCATCCGCCCTGACTTCGACCCCGGCCACGGGTGGGCCAACCGTGCCCGGGAGGGGCGGCGCGTGGATGTCATACTCCCTGGCGGTCGCCGGCCCATGGGTTTCTGACAGCCCCCAGACATCCCACAGGCGTAGGTCTGGAAAGCGACGCGCCAACACGCCGGCTGTCTCGGCGGGCATGGGTGCCCCGCCATAGATCAGGGTGCGCCACTGCGGCAGCGCTCGTGCCCCCACGGCCGACGCGTCGTCGCGAACGAGCAAGCCCAACCAGGCCGGCACCGCGTCGACGTAGGTGATGCCGGCAGCTGCCATGCGGCCGAGTGCCCCCGAGGCAGCGGTGTCGGAGGGGATGATGTTGACCCCACCGACCAGCGCCATGGTGGTGGTCTGTGCCGACAACGGCCCGATGTAGTGCAGCGGCAAGCAGACATACGACCGGTCGGTGCCCGCCAGATCCAGCAGCTGACAGTAGGCAAGACCAGCGTGGATCAGCCCACCGGTGGTCACGCGAGTCATCTTCGGGACACCGGTCGTGCCGGAGGTGGCGATCAACGCCAATGTCTGGTCAGGATCACCCGGCTCGAACGTGACGTCGGTGTGGTCGTCGCCGACCCAGACGGTCTCGGCAGCAACGACGTCGTGTCCCCCGGATTTTGCGGCCTGGGTCGCCGCGGGGAGGTTGTCGCTGTCGGCGACGACGACCACCGGGTCGATCTTGCCCAGCTGATCGGCCCATCCTGAGGGGGTCAACGAGGTGTTCAACAGCAGCGCGGTCACGCCTGCCCTGCTGGTCACGAAGGGGACGGTGAACAAATCGAGATCGTGTGACATGGCAACGGCGATGTGACTGCCGGCAGCGACACGCGACCGCAGGGATGCGGCGGCGCTGGTCACAGCATCGTTCAGCTCGGCGTAGGTAAGGGTGCCTGACGGCGCCTGGACCGCCGTCCGGTCCGGCCAGCGGCTTGCCGCGGCTTGCAACATCTGGTCGTGTGAGGCGGGTCGGTCGACGAACGCCTGCACGATCGTCCCCAGGTGGGGCACCGGTTCCAAGACGGGATCGGTCATCGGGTGAAGACCAGCACCGCGTTGTGGCCGCCGAAGCCGAACGAATTGCTGGCCACCGCATGCAACCGTGCCTGCCGCGGACGTGTCACGACATCGACCGCACACGCGGGATCCACCGTCCCGATGTTGATGGTGGGAGGGATCTGCTGTGCCTGCAACGACAGTATGGTGGCAACGGCCTCGATCGCCCCAGCGGCACCCAACAGATGACCGATCGAGGATTTGTTCGCGGTGACGGCGGGTGGATGATCGCCAAAGACGGTCGTCAGCGCAGCACTTTCGGCAGCATCGTTCAAGCGGGTCGACGTGGCGTGGGCGTTGACATGGTCGATGTCCTCGCAAGACAGGCCGGCATCGTGTATCGCATGCCGTAGGGCACGGGCTGCTCCGCCCCCGTCGGGCGCCGGTTGGGTGGGGTCATGGGCATCGTTGGTGGCACCGTAGCCGACCAGGTGTGCCAGAACGGAGGCACCGCGCGCCGCGGCGTGCGCCGGTCGTTCCAACACCACGATGCCGGCCCCCTCCCCGGCCACGAACCCGTCACGCGCAACATCGAATGGCCTGCTGGCGCCGGCCGGGTCACTGTTTCGCCGTGACATCGCCCCCGCCGCCGCAAACCCGGCCATTGTCAACGGGTTGATCGCCGCTTCCGCTCCCCCGGCAATGACCACGTCGGCGCGTCCGCTGCGCACCAGGTCAAGCCCTGTTCCGATTGCGTCACCTCCAGACGCACACGCGCTGACCACCGCCGACACCGGACCCTGCACCCCGTGGCGAATGGCTATCTGGCCCGCGGCCATGTTCAACGGCATGGCGATGGAGAAGTAGGGGCGGACCCGTCCGGGGCCCTGGTTCAGCAACCGTTGGTGTTGTTCGGTCATCTCCCACAGCCCGCCGACCCCCGACGCAACCACGGCACCGACACGCGGGGGGTCGACCCCGATCAACGATTCGTCATCCTGGGTGTGGCTCACAAGCCCCGCTTGCCCCAACGCCTCCGCTGCGGCGACCAGGGCCATCTGGGCGAACCGGTCGGTCTGGCGACGCAACTTTGCGGGCAGTCCCTCCCCGACGGTGGCCGTGACCTCACAGGCGAACGTGACCGGGAAGCCGCTGGCGTCAAAGGAGCGGATGGGAGCGGCCGCAGAACGACCGGCCACCAACCCGGCCCACAGGGCGGCGGCACCAAGGCCATGGGGGGACACAGCACCGATTCCGGTGATGGCTACGTTGCGGTCAGACATTGAGGAGAGGTGATCCTGGTTTGCACTGCCATACTGGCCAATCGCAGATGGTAGCCACGGATGACCTTTCTCAAATGGCGCCGCCGGACACCTCCCGCGCGGCGATCAGTGTCCGCGGGCTGTCAAAGACCTACGGGGGCCGTCAGGTGGTCGCCCACGTCGACCTGGAGGTGCCACAGGGCCACGTCGTTGCCCTGCTGGGACCCAACGGCGCCGGCAAGACCACAACGGTGGAGTGCATCGAGGGGTTTCGGACCCCCGATGCCGGCTCCGTGGCCGTGCTTGGTCTGGATCCTGTCGCCGATCGGGCTCGTCTGACACCAAGACTTGGGGTCATGCTGCAAGAGGGCGGGGTGTGGCCGGCTGCAACCCCCCGGGAGGTGCTGGGACTGTACGCCCGGCTGCATCCACAACGTTGGGATCCACAGGATCTGCTTGAACGTCTGGAATTGGGTGCGGTGGCGCGATCCAGGTACCGCACCCTCAGCGGCGGGGAGAAGCAACGGTTGAACCTTGCCCTGGCCCTGGTCGGGAAGCCGCAGGTGTTGATCCTGGACGAGCCGACCACGGGGATGGACCCCGAGGTACGACAGTCGACCTGGGAACTGATCCGCGGGTTGCGCGACGACGGCGTCACCGTGTTGATGACCACCCATTTCATGCAAGAGGCCGATCATCTGGCCGACCAGGTCGCCGTGATGGCCCGGGGCCAGATCCTGGCACACGACACGCCGGCCGCCCTGGTCGCCCGCTATGGCCCCTCTGCCATCACCATCATCACCCCCGACCGAATCGACGCTGCCGCCCTGTCGTCAGCACTGGGGGGGGTTGCCGTGACCGCAGAGGGGGCTGACCGGTGGCTCGTCCAGGCCGAGGCAGCTGCGACGCAAGGATTGTTGGCCCCGATAACCGCCTGGTTCGGTGAAACGGGACACCATCTGACAGGTGTGACGACGGGCGGGGAGGGCTTGGAAACGGCCTATCTGGAGCTGACACAGCAGGCGTTCGGCGAACCCGCCCGACTTCCCGACAGCATGGTCGAGGTCACCTGATGCAGCAACGCTTCAGTCGCTTGGCCGCCCAGACCGGCATGGAGTTGCGCCTGTTGTTGCGCAATGCCGAAAACCTCATCGTGACCTTTGGGATCCCGATTGGTGTGTTGGTGTTCTTCAGCCTGATCAGGGTGTTGCCGGTACCCGCCGACACCGAACCGGTGACGTTCTTGGCACCCGGCGTCTTGGCCCTCAGCATAATCGGGGCGGCCATGGTCTCGCTGGGGATCCAGACCGGGTTCGAACGCTTCTATCTGGTCTTGAAGCGGTTGGGCGCAACGCCACTTCGGCGTAGCGAACTGATTGCGTCCAAGGCCCTGGCCATCCTTGCGGTGGAGGTTGCCCAGGTCGTCATCATCGTCGTCGTCGCAGTGGTGTTGGGCTGGCGGCCAGAGGCGCAACGCGTGGCCTTGCTGGCCCCGGCAATCCTTCTTGGCACGGCCGCCTTCGCCGGGATCGGTCTGGCTCTGGCCGGCCGTCTGAAAGCGCTGGCAACCTTGGCACTGATCAACGCCATCTTCTTGCTCCTGCTGGTGTCCAGCGGGATCCTGTTTCCACTCGATCGCTTGCCAGAAGGGTTGCAGGTGGTTGCCCGACTGCTTCCGGCCGCCCCCCTGGCTGATTGGCTGCGCAGCGCCTTTGATACCACTGCGATCCCGCTGTCCTCGTTGATCAGCCTGCCGCTGTGGGCCGCGGGGGCCCCGGCAGTGGCCGCCCGTGTGTTCCGCTGGGACTGATGTCGAAAGGCGCGCCCCCGCCTTCAGATGACCCGGCTTCAGATCACCACGCCGACGGCCAAGGCGAAAAGCAGCAGGCCCAGATAGGCGATGGAGAAGCGGAACACGCCCATGGCCGGCGCGTGTACCTCGATATCGGTGGGCTCGGGATGGGCGAACCCAACCCGGTGGAGTGCCAAGGTCAGTTGGAGAAACCGCGCCCCCAGCAGCCCAGCCGCAACCAGATAGACCCACCCGGCCTGCGACACCAGGCCCAACGCCACGCTGAATGCGACCATGACGACGGTGTAGCCGACGATCTGACGGGTCGTTTCGACCGTGCCGGCCACGACGGGAAGCATCGGGATGGAAGCGGCGGCGTAGTCCTGTCGGTACCGGATCGCCAACGCCCAGAAGTGGGGTGGGGTCCACAAGAAGACGATGGCGAACATCAGCCAGGCCGTCAGTGACAACTCGCCGGTCACCGCCGACCAGCCTGCCAGTACCGGGACGCATCCGGCGGCGCCGCCGATCACGATGTTCTGGACGGTGCGGGGCTTCAGGTAGGCGGTGTAGACCCCGACGTAGAACACATTGGCTGCAAGGATCAACAACGCCGTCAACAGGTTGATCAGCGTTGCGGTCAGTACAAATGAGATGACGGCAAGGGCCGTCGCGAACACGATTGCCGCGATTGTGCTGATGCGGCGACTTGGCAGCGGTCGTCTGCGGGTGCGTTCCATCAACGCATCACTGTCTCGTTCCAAGATGCAGTTGAAGGCGTTGGCACTGCCCGCGCCCAGGGTGCCGCCCAGCAGTGTCAGGGCGACCAGGCCGGGATCTGGCAACCCCCGTTCGGCGACAACCATGGCGGGCAGGGTGGTGACCAGCAACGTCTCGATGATCCGCGGCTTGGTCAGTGCGACGTACGCGCGGACGGTGTCTGAACGTGAGGACCGACGAGCCACCACCAACGGGTCTGTCATGCGCTGGCCCCCACGTCCGCCCCGCGGGGAACGACCAGCCGTTCGGCACCTTGGGTGTCGTCTGGTGCTGACAGGCGAACCACGACCATGACCATCGCCGCCAACATCCACGATGCGACGGCCAGGTGCGGGATGACGGACACAAACGACAGGTCGCTGTACAGGTTGGCGATGCCCAGCAGGATCTGGAGGACCGTCAAGCCTGCAGCGATACGGATCCAGGTCAACGCTGCGTTCCCGACCCTCCGTTTCAGTCGTATGCCCAGGGCCATGATCAGGCCCGCCACCACGTAGGCCAGGTAGCGATGCACCACGTTGACTGCCTCGGCTTCCATCGTGATCGGTCCGACAGACCACACTCCCAATGCCGTGTCGGACTTGAACGCCAACCCCCCGGCAACGCCGCTCAGGTGACCACCCACAAGGATTTGGACCCACAACACGAGGGTGACGAACAGCGCGAAGCGCCACAGCCTGGCGTCGGCGACATCCGCCGGCCGGCGCACGGGCCCTGCCGCACGAGCGGCCACATAGATCAGCAACGCCATCGTGGCGGTGCCCAGTCCCAGATGAGTGGTCACCAGTTCCACCTTGACCAGATTCCACACGACCAACGCACCCAACAGGGCCTGGATGATGACGGCGGCGGCCGCACCGATGGTTGGGAACAACAGGCCCGGTACCCGTCGGTAGGCGCCCAGCGCCCAGATGAGTAGCGCGGCAACCTGTAGGGCCAACAGGCCCGCCAGCAACCGATGGGAATGCTCCAGCCACACATTCATGCCGCTGACCGAACGACCCAACCCGTCGACGAACTCACCGGACATCGGCGGCAGGAAATCGCCGCCTGTGAAGCACCCTGGCCAGGTGGGGCACGCCAACCCGGAATCGGTTGACCGGGTCGCCCCTCCCACCGCGATCACCACAAGTGACGTCAGCGCAGCAGCAATGGCCAGCCGCCGAAATGCGGGGGCTGCAGAACCGAAACCTCGGTCGACGACGCCGGTTGATCGCGTGGGAAGGCGCGTGTGCGTGGTGTGAATACGTCCAGTTTAGGCCAGGTTCGGGCCCTGACTCCAACCGGGACGGCAACCTTTGGGTCCACGCTCATGCCGGAGGCGCTAGCCTGCCTGCCGTGACCGAACAAGCCGAACGCGACCCCATCACCTCGTCAAGCGAGCTCTCTGACGCAGACCGGATGGCCATCAGCGCCGTCCGGGCCCTGTCCATTGACGCTGTCGAAAAGGCCGACTCCGGTCATCCCGGAGCGCCGATGGGATTGGCACCACTGGGATACATCCTGTTCACCCGGCATCTCAAGCACAACCCGGCCAACCCCAACTGGATCGACCGGGACCGTTTCGTGCTGTCGGCGGGGCATGCCTCGATGCTGTTGTACTCCTTGTTGCATCTCACCGGTTATGACCTGTCCATCGCCGACCTCAAAGAGTTTCGCCAGTTCGAGTCGCGGACGCCAGGACATCCCGAGAGCTTCGCCACGCCGGGGATCGAGACCACGACAGGCCCCCTTGGTCAGGGGGTGGCAAATGCGGTCGGCTTCGCGTTGGCAGAACGACTCCTGGCCGCCCGGTTCAACCAGGATGCCGCCAACGTCATCGACCACCGCACCTGGGTGATCGCCAGTGACGGTGACCTGATGGAAGGAATTGCCAGCGAAGCCTGCTCCCTGGCCGGACACCTGGGCCTTGGCAAGCTGATCATGTTCTGGGACGACAACTCAGTGACGCTGGACGGCCCAGCCGAGTGGTCATTTTCCACCGAGGACGCCGTCAAGCGGTTCCAGGCCTACGGCTGGCGGACCCTTGAGATCACCGACGGCAACGACCTGGACCAGATCGACACCGTGACCGGACAGGCCAAACAGTCCGATGGCCGCCCCACGTTGGTCCGGATCAAGACCACCATCGGCTACGGCGCCCCGAACAAGGCGGGCACGTCCAAGGCCCACGGATCGCCGCTGGGTCCGGAAGAAGCGGCGGCTGCCAAGGATGCCTACGGCTGGACGTATGAACCCTTCGAGGTCCCGGACCAGGTGTATGACGCCGCGACGCAGATCGACGCCGGCAAAGCCAACGAATCCGCATGGGACAAGACCTACGCCGATTACGAACGCACCCACCCGGATCTTGCCGAGGAGCTGGAGCGGGCCATGGCCGGTGAGCTCGCTGAGGACTGGGACGCGGCCCTTCCCGAGTTCGAAGACGGGGATTCGGAGGCCACACGGGCCAGCAGCGGGGCGGTCATCCAACGATTGGCCGCGACGATCCCAGAGCTGATCAGCGGATCAGCGGACCTTGCGGGATCCAACAAGACGACCATCGACAGCGCGGCGGCGGTGTCCCGGGAACACTTTGCAGGGCGCAACATCAACTTCGGGGTGCGTGAGCATGCCATGGCGGGGGCGGCCAACGGCATGCTGTCACACGGCGGTCTACGTCCGTTCATCGGGACGTTCTTGACCTTCAGCGACTACATGAGGGGCTCCGTCCGGCTGGCGGCGCTGTCCGGGTTGGGCGTCATCTATGTCTTCACCCACGACTCGATCGGGCTGGGCGAGG
>JBBSNE010000012.1:0-17566 GCA_038232815.1 Euzebyales bacterium
GCGGTTCTCGACTTGGCAGAAAACGACCCACCGGTGCTGCTCGTCGCCGCACTGGTCGAGACCGTCGCGGTGAGCGCGGGCGTAGCTCGCACCCCGGCGGGGCTGCTGGTCGCTGCTGGCTGACGGCGCGTGGCGTCGTCAGCCACCGCCCTTGCAGCTCAGAGGCGTCGCGCACACGACCAGCCGGGCGCGAGATTCTCGTGTGGTCACAGGTGTCATAACCTGCCCTCATGGCATCCGTGGGCTACGAACTTGTCGACTTCGGCTCCGACGACGTTCGGTCGGCAAACGGGATCATCCACCGCTACACGGATCTCAATATCGGCATCGCGCATGCGTCTTTGGTGGTGATCGCAGCACGCTTCGAGACCCTGCGTATGTTGACCTTCGAGCAACGACACTTCCGACGATAGCGCCCCTTTGGGGCAGCTCAGCGTTCACGCTGCTACCCGCAGACTCCTGACGGCAGCGACCAAGAGCGCTGCCCGTCGTCGGCGTACGCAACACGCTGCTTCTACACGCTGATGGCCGACGGCACACGCAGGTATCCGTGATCCGCGAAGAGGTTCACCTGTCGCAGTGGTCCTGAGGGGACTGTACTCAAACCGGGTGGTGTGAGGCGTGTGAGGTCTGGTTTCGGGTGGGATGGCCACTCGGGAGTCGGCAGGAGGCCGACGTTTGGAGAGCAAGGCCGATCCATCTGGACGAAACCTGGCCGAGCCTCCTGGCGTGACCATTGAATGCTTTAGTATTTGGTATATGGTTTTTCAACGGATTTCAACGGGAAGCTGGGGGCGGTGAACCCGTTCACTCCCGACTTCGGGACGACTCCGCGGCTGCTGGTCGGTCGTGACGAAGTCTTGGGTCAAATCGGGCGTGCGTTCGGTCCGAGTTTTGATCCACACCGTACAACCTGGCTTCGTGCGGCGCGCGGAACCGGTAAGACAGTCCTGCTGAACGAGGTTCAGGATCTCGCCGGGCTCGCAGGATGGGCCGTTGTGCAAGAAGACGCGCAGACATCCAGAGCGCTGTGCGATCGGATCGTTCGACGACTCCGAAACGAATGGGGCGACAAGGCTGGTCGACGCGTGCGAGGCGTCAACGTCTCCACACCGATCGGTGGAGGAGGCGTCGAGTTCGAACAATCCGACGACGTCGAAGACGAACTTCGTGACACGCTCACGGACCTCCTCGACCGACCCGACCCACCCAGCGGCGTGCTGATCACGGTCGACGAGATCCACAACGCTGATCGCGAGCAGCTGGCGAGGTTCGGCAACGCCGTTCAGCACCTCAAGCGTCAGGATCGTCCCATCGCTGCGGTCGTCGCCGGGCTGCCACCGACCGAGGACGATGACCTCGCGACGTTCCTCGGCCGTTGCACCAAACCGGATCTTGAGGCTCTGTCGTCCGACATCGTCCGAGTCGGCCTCCAACAGACCGCTGCTCTCGAGGGAGGGCGCTTCTCCGGCGCCGCGCTCGATCTCGCCGTGACGGTGAGCGGCGGCTATCCATACATGCTCCAGCTTGTCGGATACTGGTCGTGGGACCGAACCGACGATGGCGTCATCGACGTGCGTCACGTACGAGCGGCACTGGCACGTTGCGAACGCGAACTAAGCGAAGCTCTCTTGCAGCTCAGACGACCCTTGACCGGTGTCGAACAGCACTATCTCCAGGCGATGGCCGTCGACGACGGCGCTAGCTCCACCCGCGAAGTCGCTCGACGCCTCGGCCAAACCGACAGCTATGCCGGCACCTATCGGCGCCGACTACTCGACAAGGGAGTCCTTGTGGAGGCCGGAACGGGCAAAGTCGATTTCGCTGTGCCCGGCCAACGAGCCCGCATCCGCATCGGGATGGAGCTGAGCCGATCGATCGGCACGCTCGAGCCCGGGCGCGACGTCGCGAACTAACGGCGGCACCGGCGAACTGCTGGTCCCGTCGGAGTCGTTTTTCAAAGAGCCGGTCAACACCGCCTCTATGAAGGCAAGGACGAGTTTGGCCGGCCGGACCGCTGGGTCAACGCCTACACCGGCAGGGAATGCCGGTTTGAACCGACCGTCGACACACATTACGAAATGTTTTCCACCGGTGTCGAGTCGACGGTCGGCACCGGCCGGTTTGCCGACGACGACCCCGAACTCGTCAATTTTGTGTTGGGTGCTAGCGGCCTTCTAACCCAGGAGCTATGTGATGGTGTCACGCATCTACTATCTGTCCCACCGGGCCCTGCCGACGACCGAACGGTGGGTTGAGTGGACCGGCGACGTCGACCAGCCGGTGTCCGGCGAGGGTGCTGTGGCGCTCCAAACCGTCGCGTCGTTGGCTGACCGGTACCGATGGTCTTGGACCTACCGAACATCTGCAATCTCCTGTTGTTCGACTCGGGTGTGCCCCGCGTGCGTCACGCGAGCTTGAGGAACAGCCGCTCCAACTCCTCGACGTTGTATCCGGCCTCCGCCGCAGCCGCCTCGTCGGCTGCGCAGTAGCGCATGCCGCTCGCGAGCAGCCGAAACCCGATCTGTTCCAAACCCTTTGACGCAGCCGAGATCTGAGTGACCACCTCACGACACTCACGGTTGGACTCGACCATCCGCGCAATCCCTGCGACCTGGCCCTCTATACGGCGCAGGCGTGTCAGTGCATCCGCCGTGATCGCCTTGGGCATCTCCATGGTGTTCCTCTCGCATGCCGTCGTATACACTACCCCGTAGGGTACCCTCCACAGCGTACACGGGTCATACCGACACGTCGCACTCGCCCGATCGGTGGTAAGTAACGTTGATCAGGAGAGGCAATTCATCGAGGGTGTCGGCCGTACACAATGAGATGAAGCCGTGGGCATCCCCAAGAGGGCCTTGACTGCGAGCGGTTGGTTGGGTCAGGCGTATCGCTTGCACCGGGGGATCAGGTTTGGAGGTGGTGCCCGAGATAGGGTTCTGCCAGCGTCACTCCGTCAACGATCACGACATTACCGCTGGCCTGGACCGTCTGTCTGGGGCCGGGGATGACGCGCTTGATGGCACCGACGGCGTGTCGGCCCGAGGATTGCCGGCCGGTCGAAGACCACCATGTCGCGGGGGTTGACCCCATAGAGATCCAGCCGTGCCTTCTCGACCACGACACGATCGTTGATCTGGAGCGTCGGCGCCATCTACTGGCTGGGGATGTCGTACTGCTCAAAGGCGTACGCGCGAACCCCCAACGACAGCATGATCGCCATGGCGATCATGGTTGCCCATGCAGCCAACGTCCGTATTAGTCTTCCGTCGGATTGAGATGTTGAGTAGCTAGGGGGCTCATGGGCATGTCCTTTCCATTTGAATGGGCTGGTTGGCGGTTCGGCTGGCCTGCTAGTTGGCAGGTGCCGGCGAGGTGGCCTCGTTGTCCTCAGGGCCTTCGTTGGCCTCATCGGCCTCGTTGTCCATCTCCTGATCCAAGACCGCGCCGTTTCCGGCATCGACCTTGACCTCGGTGACGCCACCGGAGGCGTCAGTGACATCGACCTCATAGACAACCGAGCCGTTCTCGTTCTCGAGTTGAGCGGTTCCGGCGGTACCTCCGACGGCGTCAGCGGCAGCCTGCTCGGCCTCCGCAGCGCTGATGGTGGCGAGATCGCTAAGACCGGCGTTCTCCTCGGCCTCGCTGAGCGACTCGTCCTCGGGAGCGGTGATGGAGCCGTTCAGGGCCGGATCCTGCTCCTCGGTCGTGTCCTGTGCGGCATCCGCAGGAGCGGTGACGCCCGGGTCGGTCGTGGTGTCTGGTGGGGTCTGGGCGCCTGCCAGTGCGGCAGCTCCGGTGAGCAACCCGACCGAGGCCACGGCCCCGACGGCGACACCAGTGATCTTGTTCCTGATTTCCATGATGATAGTCCCTTCTGGGTGAATCCGATCGAGGTGACCGGCGATGGAGAAGAGCCTGCGGTGGCCTCCTGACAACCGGCTGAGCATTCCTGACAGTTCGTTCAGGACCGTGGTGAAGTACTCGTTCGCGGACGCCTTGGTGGGACAGCGCGGCCCCTGGTGGAGCCATGGTGAACATAGGTTCCGGACCCGGGTTGTTCAGTTCGCGTCGAAGCCGATGCGCCACGGTCAGAGAGCGGCCGAACCTTCATCCGGACGGTCCCCTCTCCGTGTTCCAGAGGTTGTCGACCCAGACCGCCAAGATCTCGCCCAGCATCCGGGGTGGGGCAGTTGGCGGCGGGGACGTGCCGATCGTGGTCCACCCGAATCGCACGGCTTCCGTGCCGTGTCACCGCCTTCCGAAGCTTGCCGCCGAGCGACAGGCTTGCACCGCATCGGCGACGGCCTCGGGCTGGCGGACGTCCCGAGCGAGTGCCAGCAGTGTCTCGGCCGACTGAAGACGGTCCACTTCATCGAGGGCTCGGTTCAGGGCCGCTTTGCCACAGCAGGTGGAACTCCTTGGCCCGCAGTCCTCCGCGCCTGCATCCAGACGTCACCACCGCAAGAGGAGCAGCGTTGGTCATTCGAACCTGGGCAGTCTGATCTCGACGCGAGCACCGCCCAAGGGACTGTCGGTGACCGTGACCGACCCGTGGTGGTTGACGATGACCTCCTGCACGATCGCCAGGCCGAGGCCCGACCCGCCCTTGTCTCGGGATCGTGCGGTGTCTAGGCGGACGAAGCGCTCCAAGACCCGTTCCCGGTCCGCCTCTGGGATCCCGGTGCCGTCGTCGTCAACGCGAAGGATCGACTGGTCGGTGTCGGTGAGTGTCGAGAGCGCCACGATCCGTGCCGCGTGGTTGACCGCGTTGTTGACGATGTTGCGGACGGCTCGGCGGAGTTGATCGTCGTGGCCCCGAGTTCGGGCGGTCGCGACGCCGGTCCCATCGATCGTAAGCGTGGTCGTACCCCGGAGGCGGTCGATCTCGGCCAACGCGAGATCATCGAGGTCGACCGTCGTTTCTCGACGCGACGACGGAACGGCGTTACCTCGGGCGAGGAGCAGCAGGTCGTCGACGAGGTACTGCATCCGCAGCGATTCCTCATGGACGTCGGCCAACAGGGCGTCGTCGTTTTTCTCGGGGTGGGCGATGGCGACCTCGGTCAGTTGGCGGATGGTGGCGATGGGACTGCGTAGTTCATGGCTGGCATCGGAGACGAACTGGCGTTGGTGGGTCTGGAAGGTCTCGACCCGGTCGAGCATGGCGTTCATCGTTGCGGCCAACCGTGCGATCTCGTCGTCGGAGTCGGGCACCGGGACTCGCTGATTGGGGTCGGCGGCTTGGACCTCGTCCACCCGACGTCGAATCCGTTCCACCGGCGCGAGCGCCGTTCCGGTCATCCGCCAGGTCGTGGCAAGCACGAGGACGGCGAGAACCGGTACTCCGACTGCGAGGCTGCCGGCAAGCAGCGTCGTCACCTCTGAGACCGGTTCCAGGGACTGTCCGGACAAGACCGTGAGGACCCGACCGGCGGTATCCACGGTGGCCCGTGTGACGATGAAGGGGTGCTCACCGACCGGCACCCGTTGGACGCTGGTCCCGTCGGGTGGATCTGCGACCACCGGTGGCTCGCCGTCGATGTTCTCACTTGCGGCGACAACGACCCCCGAACCGTCCACCACTTGCACGAACGCGCCCTCCTCATCCCCTGTGGCAACCGAGGCGAGGAGCGCCCCGCTCTCTAACAACCCTTCGATGTCCTCGGCCCGCACCTCGGCCGCTTGTAGCACGCCCCTGGTCAACTGGCCCCGGACGACGAAGACCAACGTCACGGCGGCGAGGCCGAGCGCCACGGTCACGATGACGGTCGTCACGGTGGTGGTACGGGCCCGGACCGACCACCGACGCGGCGACCAGGCACCCAGTTCAGCCACGTCGGCCGTCGAGTCGGTAGCCGACCCCGCGGACGGTCTGGATGGACTTGCGGTCGAAAGGCCGGTCGATCTTGTTGCGGAGCCGTCCGATGTAGACCTCGACGATGTTGGGATCCCCGTCGAAGGCGTAGTCCCAGACATGATCGAGCAGGTCCTGCTTGGACACTGCGATCCCCGCGTTGCGGGCCAGGTACTCGAGCAGGGAGAACTCCCGGGATGCCAGGTCGACCTCCTCGGGCCCGACCCGGCACTGACGCGAGCCCGGGTCCACCCGAAGATCGCCCACGGCGAGCACGGCCGGTCGTTCGCCGGTAGAGCGTCGGGTGAGAGCCCGGAGCCGCGCGAGCAAGACCACGTAGGAGAACGGCTTGGACAGGAAGTCATCAGCGCCGGTGTCGAGCGCTTCGGCTTCGTCCCACTCACCGTCTTTCGCCGTCAGCATCAGGATCGGTGTCCAGTCCCCCTCCTCCCGCAACGTCTGACACAGGACGTAGCCGTTCATACCGGGCAGCATGAGGTCCAGCACCAAGGCGTCGTAGGGATTCGCCCGCGCCTGACGGAGGCCGTCCTGGCCGTCAAGCGCGATGTCCACCGCATAGCCTTCAGCCTCGAGCCCTTTCTTCAGACCGGAGGCGAGACGTTTCTCGTCCTCCACGACCAACACCTTCATGTCCGGTGACACCTGCCTTTCACGCCGGAGTCTCTCATCGTTGTCATCGCCGCGGAAGCAGGGGCGTGCGATCGAACACCATGCCATCCTGATCGATGGCACGGGCCAACAGCTCGTCATCAACGACCGCGATGTCCAAGAAGTGAAGGGGAGGTCGCGGCAACCGAGAACTCGGCCAAGCCGGTGGGTCGAAGGCCTGCGCCACCGCCGGACACGATGTAGGTGACCCCGTTGATCGATCGGGTCCGTTGACAGTCATGATCGTGGCCGGACAGGACCAGATCGACATCGTACTGCTCGAACAGCGGTGAGAACGAGCCGCGCACGTCCAACGACGAATTGTGGTCGCTGCCAGAGCAGGGGGGATGGTGCATGGTGGCGATGGTCCACCTCGCGGTCGAGCCGGCCAAGGTCTGTCTGAACCACCGGACCTGCGCGGGATCGTTGGGCCGGTTGGAATCGAGCGCCACGATCTGGACTTCGCCGATCCGGGTGGCATACCACTATCTGGGCACGTCCAGTGCAACGGCTTGCCGGTCCCCGTTGTCACTGGCCACGTCGTGGTTTCCGAGCACCGGCAGAAGTCTCGTGTCACCGTCGAGTACCCCGGAGAAGGCGTCAAAGATCACCTCTTGGACCTGTGAGGGATCACCTGACGGATAGATGTTGTCGCCGAGCAGGAGTAGCGCATCGAAGGACTGTTGAGGTTCGAGCGCATCCATGGCCGTAGCTGTCCGCTGCTCATTTCCCTCACCCGTTCCGACGTCGCCTGCAGCAGCGAAGCGGACCGACGGCCGCCGGGTGGGGTGGAAGGGTTCGACAGGCACACCCTCCGACGGTTCCCAGACGCCATTCTCCGGCACCTCGCCGGATCCGTTGAAGAGGACCACGCCCGAAACAGGCTCGTCACGGCCATCAACGCCATGCCCACCAGGCACGCATGAGCAGCACGCATGGCAGTCACGTCGTCGCCCCCCGCAGTCGGCCGGCCAGACGAGACCCGACGAACCATGCCAGCAAGAGGGCGAATACGGCGTAGACCAGGTTGTTCAACCACGTGCTGACTGTTGCCGTGGCCCCATAGGTGTCGCCCAGCCAAAACCCTGCTGCCATCAGCACGCCGTTCCACAACAATGAACCAACGGCCGTCAGCACGATGAACGGGGTCAGCGGCATCCCTTCCACCCCGGCCGGAATCGACACCAGACTGCGGACTCCTGGCACCAACCGACCGAAGAACACGGCGAGTCGCTGCCAACGAGCGAACGCTGACGTCGCCTTCTTGACATCATCCCCCGACATCAGCGGGATACGGTCAGCGATGGCCCCCAAGCGGGCGACACCGAGCAGGGCACCGAGCCCGTAGAGCACCAGTGCACCCACGACGCTACCCACGGTGGCCCAAGTGAGGGTCGCCAGGAAGTTCAGGGTGCCGGTGCCGCTGAGATATCCGGCCGCGGGCAGGACCACCTCGCTGGGGATCGGCGGGACCACGGTCTCGGCCAAAATGACAGCGCCGACGCCGACTGCACCCAACGAGTCAATCAGCGAGGCCATCCATCCAGCCACGCCGGTGAGTTGCATTGCAGCAATGGTGATCATCACGGCCAGCTTCCTTCGTCCACCTGACAATTGGCTGACAACAGGCTGGTGTCTCAGGGTCCTCGACTGACTCTGGCCCTTCGTTGGCTCTGTCCTCCAAGCCTTCGTCGGTCTCGTTCTCAGATCCCTCGTTGGCCCTGTGGGGCCTCATGAGCCGAGGGGTCCGCAGCGGCGCTGTCCGCCGGGGTTACGTCGGGCTGGGTCGTCCCATCTTGAACTCGTCAGGCTAGGCCGGTACGTGACCGGCGACACATGCCTGCACCCTGGGGAGCACCCCGTTAGGCCCAGCCGCAGCGGTCTCGGGCTATCCCAGTTCCCCACTCGGCGGCTTCGACCATTGGCAGCTGATCGGCCGCGGTGGAATTGTGCGGGTTTCCCGGCAGCACGGCCCCGCTTGGGTCACGCCGTCCGGCCTCCTCTTTGAGGTCCACCAAGTCATCTTCAACATCATCAGGGGCCACACCTGCGTCCAAGCGGGTGATGACGGCCGCGAGCCGGTTCAACACCGCGTCGACGGGAACGAACGACACGCGAGAACCTCCCATCTGAAAGAGCCGACCCTCTTCGACGGGGGACTTTAGGTTATCATCCTAAAGCCTGGTCCATTTAGGTATCATTCTTTTACGGCAAGCCAATCGCAAGTGGATGAGGTTCCCCGGTGAGCAGTGCCACCGCGGCCGCGACCTCGCCAATGTCGGCCAAGGCGATAGGTACCGGTCACCGAACTGGGCGCATGACGGCGAAGCGTTGAGCAACCGCAAACCCGGCAGCACGCTCCACCGCGGTGATCGCGGTGTGCCGCAGCACACGGGCGGTCAGCGGGGTCTGCGCGGCCCAATCCACCCGCGCCTGGATGGTGGCGAAAATCCGGTCGTAGGTCCAACGGCAACAGCTCGCCCTTGCGCCTCCACGAGGTGCCAAGAGCAGGGTCATCGGACTCCGTTGAACCACGCGCTGTCGCCAGATCGGCGAGGGCGTCCAACAGGCCGGCGCTGATCGGTTGCTCGCGTTCGCTGCCGAACTTCTCCCGCAACCAGATCGTCTGACGCGACCGGTCAAGATCCCGCAGCCGCAGGTTGATCGCCCCAATCCGCCTAGCTCCGGATTCCAGATGAAACCGCAGCAAAAACAGGTCAAGCCCGGGGTCCCTGGTCGTCGCGGTCACCGCAGCCCACACATCCTCCAGCTCAGCCTGGCTCAGCGCCCGGCGACGGTTCGGCAGTCGCCTGGGCTTGGCCACCAGCAGCGCACGGTCGGTCTCGACCAAGCCGGCTCGGTCCGCCCGGCCGAACACCGCCCGCATCGCGGCCACGCAACTCTCTGTGCTGGCCCGCCCATCACTACCACACCGACGCGTCTTGGCACGCCGTGCGGCCTCATCGGCCACGCCTTGCAAATCATCGACCGTGACTTGGCCCAACGCCAACGAGCCCAACCACTCGACCAGCAGATTCCAATACGAGTTGTAGGTCCGCCGCGAACGCCGCTGGTAGCTGGCCGCGACCACCGGGACATACTCCGCCACGGTCGGACCCGACGAACTAGCCGATTCTCCCTCGGACACGGCCTCCAGATCGGCCAGCGTCAAGCCCATTGCCCGCATCTCCCCCAGCGCCACGCGAGCCCGCAACGACTTGTCGCTCATGGCCGCTCCAACAGATCATCCAGGCGGCTGGCGGACCACACCACCAACCGCGGCCCGTCCACGGCACGGCTGACCACCACGACACCATGCAGACCAAGGAGATGGCGCACCCCCGAGGGGACGCCTACCCGGCCACGGCCATCTAGGGTCAGGCAGTCGAGCGCACCGGAAGCGGAGCCAAACAGCTCCCAGCCGTTTGAACCCACCACGCCCCGCACCCCCGTGTTTTTGCCGAACAGTTCTGCGCCTCCGGCAACGTCAGCCGACCCTGCGGATCAAGCCGTCGAATCCGATGCCGCCAACGCTCCTCAGCGTCGGGCTGGCGTGGGCTGAAGGCCCGCAGGTCCAGGGGCGGTCGAGACTTGCCGACGCGACCACCCGCCCGATCCATCACCCGCAAAACGGTGGGCGAGGACCGCAAAGTGGCCGCTTGACCACTGATGTTGTGGGCTGACTCCCACTGAGTGGTGGGCGAGGGGGGACTCAGTTGCCACTCAGTAGAAAGCGGCCCACCAGTTGCACTGGTCATGGGATTAACCTCCTCCTTGGATCATGATGCGGCGCTGGACTTGATGCAACCTTCGCAATGTCCTATCGCCCCGGGACACGACCCCACCCTCCATGGCGGCGCAATACGATAACTTAAAATGGAGCCGGACACAGGGCTACTCATGCCATGTCCTGCGTGCGGGTGCACGCTGATATCCGAGCGAGGGACAACAGCGGGATCCGATTCTTACAGAGTAAATTGCGTCCCGACGCTGTTGGGGACGAACGCGTCAGGGAACGCACGCGCAAGCGCATGGATCGCGGTCCAACCGGTGCAATGGGTCGGGACGATGACATCTGGTGCGAACGACTTGAAGGCGGCACAAACACGGGGTATCAGGGGTTCGAAGACCGGTCCGTTGAGGTGGAAGCCACCGATGATCGCATAGACCTTGTCGACCCCGGTGAGCCGCTGGGCGTAGCTAACCGTGTTGACGACACCGGCATGGCCACATCCGGTGATCACCACCAGACCCTTGTCCTGCACATGTACCACCAACGCCTGGTCGTCAAGCACCAGGGAGTCGTCCGACCAGTGGCCATTTCGCATCGCCTCCTGCATCGGAAAGCCCCGCTCGTAGTCGTTGGTGCGGTCGACCTCGCCGGTCACCAGGACACAGCCGTCGAGGAGGAACGACGGCTGCCGTTCCTCCACGATCTCAAAGCCCACGCCTTCGAGGGCCGACTTGCTGGTGGACGGCAGGTCCCATGGGTCGTGGCCCGGCAGGGTGATGCGGCGACGCTGCCAGAAATCAGGATGGATGACGACCGGCAGGTTGGGCCGCCCCAGCGCGCGTGAGAACCCGTCCATACCGGTGGTGTGGTCGAAATGGCCATGGCTCAGCACTACCACTTCGATTTCGTCCGGACGGATACCGAGGAACTCCATGTTGTGGGCCAGACCGTCGGGGGTACGACCGGCATCGAACAGAATCGTGCGCTTTTGCGTGGCGCTCGTGACGCTGACCAGAGCCGAGAACCCGTGCTCGGACCGGGGGTGTTCCCATACCTCTCCGCCCTCGAGGGTGATCGCGACGCACCGGGCAGTGGCAGACATCGGTGTGATCCGCCTTGCCGGCCCCCGATCCGGCATGAACATGTCGACGGTGTTGTCGACCAGCGTCGTCACGGCCATGGAATCGACCGGTGTCAGCGCGATGACGACCACCAGAACTCCTCGCTCTCCGAGCGGCTGTCAGACGTCCGATTCACCTGTGAGCCATTGGCAGAATTTGATTCTGCCATACGGCACGAGGGTCGTCAATCGCCGGTGTGCCGTGTGGCGCCGTCGTCCTCGCTGATCTCCACAGCGGCCCGCTGAACGGCGGCACCGACATGCTCAGTCTGCTCCGCCGTAATGCGCCCCGTCGGTGCGGCGACGGCGACGGCGCCCAGCGCACGTCCCTGCTGGTCACAGATCGGTGCCGCGATGGCGACCAGACCGTTCTCGCTTTCCTCGAAGTTGGTCGCGTAGCCACGGTCCCGTATCTCGGCCAATTCCTCTTCAAGTTGCGACCGTTGGGTGAAGGAATTGGTGGTCATCTCCTGGAGGCGGGACCGCGGATACAACTCGCGCAGCTCTTCCGGCGTGAGTGTGGACAGCAGGGCCTTGCCGCCAGCGGTGCAGTGGGCGGGAAGGAGCATGCCCATCCGGGAGCCGACCCGCACGATGCTGGGACCTTCCACGCAGTCGATGAAGAGGAGTTCCGAGCCCTGCAGGATCACGAGATTGACGGTCTCGCCGACCTCGGCACTCAGCCGTTCGATCACCGGCCGCGCACGGCGTCGTAAGTCAAGGTTCCGCACCGCTGTCAGGCCCAGTTTGAGCAACACCGGGCCCGACCGGTACAGGCGCGTCACCGGATCCTGCTCGACGAACCCCCGGTATTGCAGCGTCGACAGCAGCCGGTGTGCGGTGGACGGCGCGACCTCCAGCAGTTCGCCCGCCTCGGACACCGCAAGCGCCGGCCGGTCCATCAGCGTCAGGACCAGCTTCAGGGCATTGTCGACCGATTCGATGGGGTAGTTCGGAGGTTTCACGCTGGAATCCAGTTCGGGGACGGAGGACATCATCACATGCTCGTTGCCACGCTGCTCGATCGCACCCTGACCTCTGTTGTGCCGATATCAACAGAATAGTATTCTGCAGGCGATGACCACCCCCCGAGACGTCGCCGAGTCCTACTGGGCAGCGGAATGCCGGCGTGATCTCCAGGCCGTCCTGGACCATTACCACACCGACGCCGTTGTGCATCCGCCCTCGGGCCCTGCGTTGCGCGGTCGTGAGGAGATCGCCACGTTCTACGCCGACGAGATTCGCGACTACCCCGGCCTGGAAGTTGACATCGTCCACGTGATCAACAGTGGTGATGAAGCCTGCCTGGAATGGGAGGCGGTGCTCACCGACCACGGCGGGGGCCGACACCCTTTCCGCGGGGTCAACATCGTGGTGGTGCGCGACGACAAGTTCGCGTCAGTACGTGCCTACTTCGACCCCGGCGCCATCGGGGCGGCGAAATGACGGACCGATACGAGCACTCACGCACCCAACAGGATCGTGCGCAGCAAAGTCTGGCCGGCGGCGTGGCGACGGCCTACCGCGCCCCGCAACGACCAATCCCGATCACGATGGCCGCCGGCCGTGGTTCCCAGCTGACCGACATCGATGGCAACACCTACATCGACTATGCACTGGCCTTCGGGCCCATGCTGCTGGGCCATTCGCCCGCACCGGTGATCGAGGCGGTGCAACGCCAGCTGTCCACCGGCATCGGCTACGGCGCGTGTCACTCGCTGGAAGCAGAGCTTGCCGAGGCGGTGTGTCGCACCGTCCCCTGCGCTGATCTCAGCGTCTTTTCCAACAGCGGGAGCGAAGCGGTCCACGCGGCGCTGAGGATCGCGCGGGCCGCAACCGGTCGCACGCGCGTCATCAAGTTTCTGGGGCACTTCCACGGCTGGCTTGATCCCCTGGCCATCGGCATCCCGGGCATGTCGGACGCCAGCCCTTCTACCGGTGGTCAGGATCCCCAGGCGTCAGCATCGGTGACGGTGTGTACCTGGAACGATCTGGACGCCTTGCAAGCCGCCCTGACCGACGAGGTGGCCGCCGTGATCATGGAACCGCTGGCGGTCAACGGCGGATGCCTGTTCCCCGACCCCGGGTACCTGGAAGCAGCCCGCGACCTGATCGCCGGGGCGGGCGCGTTGCTCATCTTCGACGAAGTCATCACCGGCTTCCGCCTGGCGTTGGGAGGCGCGCAGCAGCGCTTCGGGGTCGTGCCTGATCTGGTGGTCCTGGGAAAGGCGTTGGCGGCAGGGTTTCCGATCAGTGCGGTGGCCGGTCGTCGTGAGGTGATGGAGGAGGTGGTGACGGGTCGGGTCAAGCACGTCGGTACCTTCAACGCCAATCCGATCTGTGCGAGCGCCGCCCTCGCGGCGATCTGCGAACTCGAGCGCCGACAGGACGACATCTACCCGATGTTGGATGCCCTGGGTGGGGGACTGGCCGACCTGATGCGTGAAGAGAGCGCGGCCGCCTCCCTACCCTTGGTCGTCAACCAGTTGGGCGGCATGGCCCACGCGTTCTGCAGCGACCGGCCCATAAGGACCCAGGCCGACACACTGTGCAGCGACACCGAGAGCTACGCTCGCTTCGCCGAGGCGCTGCTCGAGCAGGGAGTCAACGTGATCTCACGCGGGCTGCTGTACGTGTCGGCCGCGCATGACCAGCACGATCTGGACCGCACACGCGAAGCGGTCGCGACGGCTGCCGCCAAGACCGCCGCGGCGCTGTCGCACCGTGACGATGACCGGCAGGCGGGCAGGTCGAGATGAGACTTGCCGGCAAGGTCGCCGTCGTCACCGGCGCCGGCCGGGGCATCGGTGAGGCTTCGGCCATCAGATTCGCCGAGGAGGGCGCCTCGGTGGTGTGCGCCGACATCGACGCAGACCGTGCATACGCCACCGCAGGGACAATCGAGCAGGCCGGCGGCCAGGCAGTGGCGGTCGGGGCCGACGTGTCGACCAATGCGGGCAACCGGGCGATGATCACCGCAGGTGTCGAACACTTCGGTGCCCTGGACGTGCTGTATGCCAACGCCGCGGTACAGGTCATGGGCCTGTTGGAAGACACCGAGGAAGGCGATTGGGACGCCATGCATGCCACCAATCTCCGCGGCGTGTACCTGGGTATCCGCCACGCCATGCCTCAGCTGCGCCATCGTGGCGGAGGTTCGATCATCATCACCGCGTCTTTGCTGGGCATCGTGGGCGACCGCGACCTGGCTGCATACGGCGCCATGAAGGGCGGCCTACGGTCGATGTGCCGCGCCGTCGCGGCGGCCCACGGACCGGAAAACATCCGCTGCAACACCATCTGCCCCGGTGATGTGGACACGCCGATGGTGGAGCAGTTCTTTGCCTATCAACCCGACCCAGAAGCCGCTCGGGCAGAGGTCACCGACCGCTACCCACTGCGGCGCTTCGCGTCCGCCCGCGATGTCGCCAACGTGGCGTTGTTCCTGGCATCCGATGAGGCAAGTTACCTCAACGGCATCGACATCGTGGTCGACGGCGGGTTGCTCGCACGCATCTATTGAAGGACTGACAACGATGACCGCAACACCTTCGACGACGTCCGCGTCATTGCCTAGTCGCGTCCTGTACGAAGGCCGGTCACGCGCGGCCGCGCGCGCTTATCTGTATGGCACGGGCTTTTCGCCGGAGGATCTGCGCAATCCGATCGTGGGCGTGTCACATGCGTGGATCGAGACGATGCCGTGCAACCTCAACCACCGCACGCTGGCCGAACGGGTCAAAGCCGGGGTGCGGCAGGCCGGTGGCACACCCATGGAGTACAACACCATCGCGATCTCTGACGGGGTGACGATGGGCACCGAAGGTATGAAGGCCTCGTTGGTCAGCCGTGAGCTGATCGCCGACTCGATCGAACTGGTCGGCCGGGGGCACATGTTCGACGCCTTGGTCTGCATCGTCGCCTGTGACAAGACCGTGCCCGCCGCAGCGATGGCCCTGGCCCGACTGGACCGTCCCGGGATGGTCCTGTACAGCGGCTCGATCATGCCGGGCCGCTTCCGCGGACGTGACCTGGCGATGGGTGAGGTTTTCGAAGCGATAGGCGCGGTGGCGGCAGGTTTTCTCAGCGAGGAGGATCTGACCGAGATGGAACGGGTGGCCTGCCCCGGGGCAGGGGCCTGCGGCGGGCAGTTCACAGCCAACACCATGTCGATGGTGATGGAGACCATCGGGTTGTCGCCGGTGGGTTTCAACTCCATCCCGGCGGTCGATCCGACCAAAGGCGATGCGGCGGAACAGGCCGGCGCACGGATCATGGACGTCCTGGCTCGTGATATCCGTCCCAGCCAGATCCTGACACGTGCAGCCTTTGACAACGCGGTGGCGGCGGTGGCTGCCAGCGGGGGGTCGACCAATGCCGCGCTGCACCTGCTCGCCCTGGCGCGCGAGGTCGGGGTCGAGTTGACCCTGCAGGATATCGACCGCACCAGCCGGCAAACGCCGTTGCTGTGCGACCTGCTGCCCGGCGGACGATTCACCGCCGTGGACCTTCACCGCGCCGGCGGTATCGCGCTGCTGACCAAACGCCTGATCGACGGCGGCTTCGTCGAGGGATCGGTGCTGACCGTCACGGGTCGCAGCCTGGGCGATGAGGTTGAGGACGTGACCGAAACCCCCGGTCAGCAGGTCGTCGTAGCCCTGGATCAGCCGTTACGTGACGAGGGTGGCCTGGTCGTGTTGAGCGGCAACCTTGCACCCGAGGGATCGGTCGTCAAGATCACCGCCCATACCCTCACCTCCCACCGTGGACCAGCCCGTGTCTTCGACTGCGAGGAGGACGCCTACGACGCGGTGATCGGTGGTCATATAACCGCGGGCGACGTGGTGGTGATCCGCTACGAGGGACCGCGTGGTGGGCCCGGGATGCGTGAGATGCTCTCGGTCACCGGGGCGATCTTGGGCGAGGGGTTGGGGGACTCCGTCGCTTTGATCACCGACGGACGGTTCAGCGGGGCCACCAACGGCTTCATGATCGGCCACGTGGCGCCCGAGGCCGCGGTGGGTGGGCCACTGGCCGGTCTACGCGACGGGGACGTCATCCGCATCGACGTGGACAGCCGCACGATCGAGGTCCAAGACGTCGACATCGCCCAGCGACTCAGCGATTGGGCACCACCCGAAGCACGCTACCCGTCGGGGGTATTCGCGAAGTACGCGACGCTGGTCGGCTCGGCCAGCACCGGTGCCACGACTGGTCCATAAAGTACTGTGCAGGCCATCATCATCTTGACGCTGCAAAGCGGCGCAGAACGTTCTCGGTGATCCGAGACACGTTGTTGTCATAGCCGTTGCGCGACAGGGCACCGCAGTAGGCGATGGACCCCACGGAGAAGACCGCACCCCCATTTGGTGCCTCGAAGTACACCATGTCACTGCGGATCGGTTGGTGCAGGTTGATATCGGTGCCTGCGACATGTACCGGGTGCTGGTGTTCGTAGGTCTCTAGACGCCGGCGAGACCATCGGCATCGTCGGTGAGTCAGGCAGTGGGAAGTCGATGACCGCCCGCGCCCTGCTCGGGCTGCTTCCATCTGGGCTTCTCGCCGAAGGGGCTGCTCACTATCGCGACCGCAACCTGCTGGACCTGTCCGAGCGGCAACTGAGACGCATCCGTGGCGGGGAAATCGGACTGGTCCTACAAGATCCCTACACCATGCTCAACCCACTACTGCACTGGCGCCCATCTGGAGGAAGGGTTGCGCGAAGAAGCCGACGGGCGCAAGCTGCGCGGGCGGCACCATGACGAGGCGTACGGCGGTTAGCGGAGGTGGGAATCAGCGATGCACGCGTGGCGGACCGTTACCCCTTCCAGCTCTCCGGAGGCATGCGGCAGCGCGTAGGCATCGCGGCCACACTGGCACGCGACCCGGCGATAGTCATCGCCGACGAGCCGACCACGGCCCTGGACGTCACCACGCAAAAGGACATTCTCACCCTCCTGAAGTCGCTGCAGGAGAGTCGTGGCATGGCTCTGGTGCTCATCACCCATGATCTGAGGGTTGCCTTTTCGATGTGTGACCGGGTGTACGTCCTGTATGCCGGCTCGCTGCTGGAGGTTGCGTCGGCTGCACAACTTGACGCTGAGCCGTTGCATCCCTACACGCTGGGCCTACTGCTCTCCGAGCCGCCGGGTGATCGTCGAGTCCCGACGTTGCTCGAAATCCA
>JBBSNE010000013.1:0-17249 GCA_038232815.1 Euzebyales bacterium
GCCGCCGACACGGTTGGACGTGATCGTGGAGGGCGACGTGAGGGGGTGGGGCTCGTGGCGGTTGACCGAGGCCAACGGGGTCACGAGCGGCAGCTACCTCTGGGAGGTCGTCACCACCAAGCGCTGGATGAACCTGCTGGCCCCACTGGCCCGCCCGGTGTTCGAGTGGAACCACGACCGGACCATGCGCAACAGCCTGACGGCCGTGTGTGCTCACCTTGGGGTGGATCTGCTTGAGGTCATGACCACCACCTGGCGCGACCCCGACAGCTTCCCGAGCGAGGTGACCGGACGCAGCTAGGTCCGATCCAACTGGAGGCTGATCACCTCGGCGATCTTGTTCATGTCGGCGTCCTGTGCCAGCAAGGCCACACCCTCACTCTGCGCGACGGCGGCGATCATGCAGTCGAGCATCCCGCGGGGAGTGATGCCCCTCGCCCTGCACCGCCGATAGATGGTGCAGGCACCGAGGAAGTGGGAAGCCGGACGAAACGGCAAGAGATGGAATCGTCCCATGAGGCGACGAAGATCACGTTCTCGATTGAGCGTTCTGGCGCCCGCCATGACCTCCATGATCACCGGTTCAGTGACGGCGACCTCGTCGGTATCGGCGATGAGGCTTCGCACTCTCAGGTGCGTCCTGCTGCCGCTGGCCCGGTCGAACTCGATCCAGGCTGAGGTGTCGACGAGGATCATGCATGCGCTTGGGTGGTCTTCCAGGGTCCCAGTGGTCCACCGTGTCCCGCGGAATCTCCTCGATCGCGTTGGCCCGCTTCCATCGCCAGCGCCTCTTCCCGGGTCATGGGCTGGTCGATCAGACTTCTGAGGGCGAGAGCGACCGCCTCGGTCTTGGTGCGTAGGCGATAGCGATCCATGACCCGCTCGGCCAGTTCGGTGTCGATGTCGATGTTCGTTCGAGCCATACACCAAGTATGCACCTGCGGTGCGGGAATGGTGTGTGCGCGTGTCGCGTTCGTGGCTCTCGTGGGACGGGAGCCGGTTCGGGCCGCACCCGTAACGGTGTCGTGACGGCACGCCCGGAGTCTGGCTGTATCCGCCTGACGAAAGGACGACTCATGTCGCGCATCACCTCCGGCATCACCTCGGTGTCGTGGATCCCCTCCGAAGCCATCACCGGCGTGTTCAAGCTTGGCATGGTGCTGGGGCTAAGCCACTATGATCCGCCGCCCCCCGACCAACTTGACGATCTGGAGGCGTTACGGGCCGCCGACCGGTTCCGGTTCGCCAACGACCTTCGTGCCCAGATCGACGTCGACGACGACGGACAGATCACCGGTGCGGACTATCTGGCCGGCGGCCTGATGGGCAGCACCACCGTGACGGTGGGCGGGATCAGCAAGACCATTCCCGGCGTGGCCTTTCCCGACCTGCAACACGACCCTGAATACGGCGACGGCTGGGTCCGGTTTCGCCAGACCACCGGCGGCCGCACCGGCTCGCCGATGCCCCGCACGGTCAACCGTCCCCCCTTCGTCCAGATCACCCCGTCGACGGTGTGGACCACGCTGGAGTTGAGCCTGCACGCCGATGGCCACGTCGAACGGCGGGTCGCCGGGGCCAGCCCGTTCCCGCGCCACTGGATCTATGACGACGAGGGCACGCTGATCCAGAAATCAGGCACCGCCGACTTCAAGGAATGGATGGGCGACAGCTTCGGGGACCGTGACCCGTGGAGCGACCACGATCGTGAGGCGCTGGTCGCCGACGCCGAGACCGCCCTGGAACGGACGATGTCCAGCCTGATCATGCAAGGTGGCGCCAAACCGCGGTTCCGCAAGCTCAACAAGGGCGCCACCCTGGTCGAGCAGGGCGATACCGGCGACGAGCTGTACCTGGTGCTTGACGGCATCCTGACCATCGAGGTGGACGGCGATGCGGTGGCCGAAGCCGGACCGGGGACGATCCTCGGCGAGCGTGCCGTGTTGGAGGGTGGCACCCGGACCTCCACGGTGCGGGCCCGCACACCCGCCCGTGTGGCGGTGGCCGGCGCCGACCAGATCGACATCGACGCCCTGACCGAACTGGCCGAGGGGCACCGTCGTGAGGAGCAGGGCCGTGAAGAGCAGGGCCGTCAAGACGCACCGCGCGACCAGCGACAGACAGCCGGCGACACGCTGCCCCGGTGAGGGTCCACCTGTGCGGCACCCGGGGGTCGACCCAGGCCCCCGGGGCCGCGTTCGTCCGCTACGGCGGCCACACGTCGTGCGTGGCGTTGGCCCGCGACCGCCAGCCGGTCAGCCTGATCCTTGACGCCGGCACCGGCATCCGCCGGGTCAGCGAACTGCTGGATGGCCAGGCCTTCGTCGGGGCGATCCTGTTGGGCCACTTGCATTGGGACCACACCCACGGGCTGCCGTTCTTCCGGGCCGGTGACGACGACCGGTCACGGGTCGCGGTGCACCTGCCGGCTCAGGACGGCGCTGATCCCGAGCAGTTGCTGGAGCGCGGGTTCAGTCCACCTCACTTTCCGATCCGCCCGTCACAGCTGCGAGGTGACTGGACCTTCACCGCGCTGGAGGAGGGGGACCACACGATCGCCGGCTGGCAGGTGCGCGCCCGTCAGATCCCCCACAAGGGCGGGCGCACTTTCGGCTACCGCATCAGCGACGGGACGATCGCGATGGCGTATCTGTCCGATCACCATCCCGTCTCGCTCGGGCCGGGCCCGGACGGGTTCGGCCCCTATCATCCCGCGGCGCTGGCGTTGGCCGACGGGGTCGACGTGCTGCTGCACGACGCGCAGTACCTGCCCAGCGAATGGCCCGAGCGGGGCTCGTTCGGGCACTCGACACCGGGCTATGCGGTCGGGCTCGGACTGGCCGCGGGCGCCGGACAGGTCGTGTTGTTCCACCATGATCCGGCGCGGTCAGACGATGAGATCGACGTCCTGACCGCCGCCAACCAGCATCCCGACGTCGTCGTCACCGCGGCCCACGACGGGCAGACACTGCACCTCGGCCAGCCCTCCCCGCAGGTCGCCCCATGATCACTGGTCTGCTGGCCCCCTACGTACCCCGTCTGCTGCGGCGGCTGGACGACCCCAAGCCCGGCGCGTGGCAGGCCGAGGGCACGTTGGTCCTGGCCGACATCTCCGGGTTCACGCGGATGACCGAGAAGTTGGCCCACCAGGGCAAGCGTGGGGCGGAGGAGATGGTCACCACGATCTCGGCGGTGTTCACCGCCCTGTTACAGGCCACCACCGACGGGGGTGACGTGCTGAAGTTCGGCGGCGATGCGCTGCTGTTGCTGTACCAGGGCCCCGATCATGCCCACCGCGCCTGCCATGCCGCCCTGACCATGCAGCGCGAGCTGCGGCGGGTCGGCGGGGTCGACACCAGTCGGGGGCGGGTGCGGCTGCGGATGTCGATCGGGGTGCACAGCGGCCGGTTCCATTTCCTGCTGTGCGGCGGTGACCACCTGGAACTGCACGTGCTGGGCCCGGATGCCACCACCACCACCGTCCTTGAGAGTGCCGCCGGTCCGGGCCAGGTCGTGGCCAGCGCCACCACGGCCGACCAGCTTGAGAGGGCCCGGATCCAGCCACTGTCAAATGGCAGCATGCGGATCCGGGCGGTGCCGCCGTTGCCGCCGTTGCCGCTGCCAGACATCGCTGGCGGCCCGGCGGTCACCCGCTTCGTCCCGCCACCGCTGCGCGACCACCTTGCCAGCGCCGAGAGCGACAGCGAACACCGGCGTGCCACGGTCGCGTTCGTCCACTTCGGCCAGGTCGACTCGTTGCTGCGCGATGGGCATGGGGATGGCGCCTTCGACCGGGTCCAAACGCTGACCACCGACGTCATGGCGGCGCTGGAGGAGTACGGGGTCCTGCTGACCGCGACCGACATCGGCGGTGACGGCGGCAAGTTCATGTTGACCGCCGGGGCACCCCGCACCATGGGGGATGAGGAGGCCCGGATGCTGCGTGTGGCCCGCCGGATCATCGACTCTGACTGCGGGCTGCCGATTCGGGTGGGTGTCAACGCTGGCAACGTCTTCGTCGGCGCGGTCGGGGCCCCGCATCGCCGTACCTACTCCACGATGGGCGACGCGACCAACCTGGCCGCACGGGTGATGGGCCGCGCCGAACCCGGCATGGTGCTGGCCACCCAGACCGTCAACGCGGCTGCGGCGGGCCGGTTCCGGGTCACCCCCCGGCCGGAGTTTCGGGTGAAGGGCAAGTCCCAACCGGTGCTGACCGGGGTGGTCGGCCCCGCCGTCGCACCGTCCGCCGGCACGGTGTCCGACGCGCCCCTGGTCGGCCGTGACGCCGAACTGGCCGAGCTGCTGGACGCATTGGATGAGGCCCGCTCTGGCAGGGGCAGGGTCGTGGAGCTGATCGGGGGGGCGGGGGTGGGCAAGTCACGGTTGGTGGCGGAGTTGCACGACCGTGCCGATGGGCTCACCTGGCTGGCCGTGGCATCTGAGCCCTACGAACAGGCCACCCCCTTCGTCACCGCCCGCCGCTTGATCCGCCTGGCGTTGGACCTGTCACCCGACGCGACGCCGGAGACAGGCGCAGATGTTCTGGGGGCTGCCATGGCCGACCATGCGCCACAACTGCTGCCGTGGCTGCCGTTGATCGCCGATGTCGTGGGGACGTCAGCCGAGCCCACCGACGCCACGGCCGAGTTGGCGACGGAGTTTCGTTCCGAGCGAACGGTGCAGGCTGCCGCGGCCTTCCTGGCGGCCATGACCGGCGGCGGCGTGACGGTGGTGGTGCTTGAGGATGCCACCGCGATGGACGACGCATCGGCCGAGGTGATCACCGAGCTGTTGCGCATGGTCCCGGAGCTGCCGTGGCTTGCGGTGGTGACCCGGCAGGATCGTCCCGAGGGGCTGCATGCCGACCGTGGCTATGCCGCCCGGCAACTGGACCTGAGACCCTTGCCCAGGACTGCCATCAGCCGACTGGCCGCACGACTGGCCGAGCACTATCCGGTGCCGACCCACGTCGTGGAGGAGCTGGTGGACCGCGCCGCGGGCAATCCGATGGTGCTGGAGGCGCTGATCGCCGGGCAGTCCACCGCGGGCGCCGACGCGCAGGTGCCGCACACCATCGAGGCGATTTTCGCCGCCCGCATCGACGCGTTGGATGACCAGACCCGCCGGATCTTGCGGTATCTGTCGGTCCTGGGTGACCGTGCCGAGGCGACGCTGGTGACGGTCATGCTGGGGGCGATGGTGTTGGGCGAGGAGCGGGGACTGCAGCAGGCGGACTGGGACGGCGATCCGATCGACGACGCGTGGTGGGATCGGCTGGAGGGGTTCGTGGTGCGCGAGGACGACGCGGTGGTGTTTCGCACCGCCCTGATTCGTCAGGTCGCCTACGAAGGTCTGTCCTTTCGGCGGCGACGGGAACTGCATGGCTTGGCGGCCACCGCGCTGACCGGCCTGGGTGGCGACGAGGCGACCATCGCCCTGCACCTGGCGCGGGCGGGCCGCTGGACCGCGGCGTGGGACACCGCCATCAGCGCCGGTGATGCCGCCGTTCGCCGGGGCGCCCACGCGGCGGCGGGCGAGCTGTACGACCTGGCCCTGTCCGCAGCGCCCCACCTGCCCGACCTGCCCGACCGGGAATCCTTCAAGGTTGCACTGGACGCGGGGGCCGCATGGACCCGGGCGGGCGTGAACGAGCGTGCGCTGCAGGCCTATTCCCAGGCCGCCGCCTGCGCCCCGGACCAGGCCAGCTGCATCGAGGTGTTGCTGGCCCGCGCCGCGGTGCATGAGCAGGCCGGCCGCTACACCCAGGCGCTGCAGTCCTACGGGCGTGCCCGGTCGGCCGTCGAGGAGTTGCCGCCCGGCATCCAGCAGCGACGTCTGACCGCCAGGACCCACACCGGTTACGCTGCGGCGCGGTTGGGGCAGGGGCGAGCAACCGACGCAGTCGAGGAGGGACTGTCAGCAGTTGCTGCTCTGGACGATGGTGATGATGAGGGGCTGCTGGCCCACGCCTACCACCTGTTGGACCGGGGCTACGCCATGCGTGGTGATGCCGATACCGCGGCCCGATATCGCGATCTGGCCCTGCCGCTGTTCGCGGCGCAGGGTGACCTGGTGGCCCAAGGCACGGTCTTGTTCGATCTGGGTGCCGACGCGAACCGGCAGGGTCAACACGAGGTGGCGTTGTGGCTGCACGAACGCAGCCGCGAGGCCAGAGCCCGAGCGGGTGACGTGGTCGGTTCCGCCGCCGCGGTCAACGCGACCGGCGAGGTGCTGCTGCAACTGGGACGCCACGAGGAGGCCGCCGAGCGGTTCAGCGACGCCCTACGGGCGTGGCGCGGCGCCCGATCGCTGCCCGGTGTGGCGTTGGCGCTGCACAACCTGGGAACGGTCGCCCTGCAGACCGGCGCTGCAGCGTCGGCCGCCAAACGGCTGGAAGAAGCCCGGCAACTGGCTCTGGAGGTGGGCGCGGAGGGATTGCTGTGCCGCACCCGCCTTGGCCTGGCCGAAGCGTTGACGGAACTGGGCCGCGTCGTCGAGGCCTGGGACGCCGCCACCACCGTCCTGGCATCAGGTGAGACGCTTGAGACCGACCAGCAGGCACGAGCCCATGCCGTCCGCGCCCGGGCACTGGCCGTCACCGGCGGCCACGACAGGGCGGCACAAGAGCAGGCGGCCGCCGACAGGCTGCGCGAACTCGCCAGCCGCTGACCGGCGCACGGCGGCCAGCCGTTCCGTAACGCTTCCGTTGCGCCCCGATGCTTGGCTGCCTGGCGTCTGAAGACGCTGAGGAAAGGCATATCACGATGTGGAGGGTCAGCCTGAAAGACCTGCGCTGGCGCCGACGGCGGGTCCTGTTTGCGGTGCTGGCCACGGGGCTGGTGATGGGGATGTCATTGGTCATGGCCGGGACGGAGCGTGCCCTGTTTCAGGATGCACGGGACATCGTGGCCGTATTCGACGCCGATGCCTGGGTGGTGGGGGAGGGGGCGGCCGGGCCTTTTACGACCAGCCGTCCGCTGCCCATCGACACCATCACGGCGGTGACCGCCAGCCCCGGGGTGGATCAGGTCAGCCCGGTCGTGATCCTGCACTCGACGCTTGACGACGGCCAGCAGCGCGACATCAACATCATTGCCAGCCCGCCCTCGGACCTGCTGGCCCCGCCGCTGGTTGAGGGTCGGATGCCACAGGCGACGGGCGAGACCGCAGTCGACACCACCCTTGACGCCGCCGTGGGCGACACCGTCAAGGTGGCCGATCGGACCTTCGACGTCGTTGGCCGGGTGGACAACGTGACCTGGTACTTCGGCGCTCCCACGCTGTTCATGGATCTGCCTGACGGGCAGGCGTTGGCGTTCGACGGCCTTGAACTGGCCACCGCCCTGGTGACCCGCGGAGCCCCCACCGAACTGCCACCTGGACTGGCCGCACTGGACAACCGGGCCGTGATCAACGACCTGGACCGGCTGATGGAGTCCAGCTCCCAGACCCTGGCAGTGCTGAACAGTCTTTTGTGGTTGACCGCGGCCGGCATCATCGGGCTGATCGTCTACCTGTCGGCCCTGGAACGGGTGCGTGACCTGGCAGTGCTGAAAGCCACAGGCGCCAGCTCGGCCGGGCTTGGCGGCGGCCTGGTGTTGCAGGCGCTGGTACTGACCGTGCTTGCCGCTGTGACCGGGGTGGTGGTGGCCCAGGTGATGGCGCCAACCATTCCCTTCGGTGTGGTCCTGACCCCGGCGGCCTACCTGCGGCTGTTCGCCATCGCGCTGGCGGTCGGTGTGGTGGCCAGCCTGGCGGGGCTGCGGCGGGTGCTGACGGTTGATCCGGCACTGGCGTTCGGGAGCAGCTGATGAACGACCTGCAGATCCGGGACCTGACCATCTCCTACGCCAGCGGCGGGTATGTGGTGCGTCCGATCCAACGCCTGGACCTTGACATCGCCTCGGGGCAGTTGGTGTTGTTGTTGGGCGCCAGCGGTTGCGGCAAGACCACATTGCTGTCGGCTCTGGCCGCGATCCTGCGTCCCACCGCCGGGTCGATCCGGTTCGGGGCCACCGAGGTGACCACCCTGCGGGGTCAGGCGTTGACGGCCTACCGGCGGGGCCAGGTCGGCATCGTGTTTCAGTCCTTCAACCTGATCCCCAGCCTGACCGCTAGTGAGAACGTCGAGGCGGCCCTGTGGGCGTCCGGCGTGTCCGGTCGTGAGGCGAAGAATCGGGCGGCGGCGCTGTTGGCACAAGTCGACCTGACCGACCGCGCGTCACATCGGCCAGGCAACTTGTCCGGCGGGCAGCAGCAGCGGGTCGCGATCGCCCGGGCGCTGGCCAACGGTCCGCCGCTGGTGCTGGCCGACGAGCCGACGGCTCATCTGGACTACATCCAGGTCGAGGGGGTCATTCGGCTGCTCCGCAACCTTGCGGCACCGGGACGGATGGTGGTGGTGGCCACCCATGACGAACGACTGTTGCCGCTGGCCGACCGGGTGGTGCAGCTGACCCCAGGCACCGGCGCGCAGGAAGACGGGCCGCTCACCCGGACGCTGTCGGCCGAGCAGGTGCTGTTTCGCCAGGGCGATCCGGGGGACCTGGTCTGGGTGGTGGACGATGGCCAGATCGAACTGGTGCGCGAACGAGCCGACGGCGGCGAGGATCCGGTCGCGGTGGTCGGACCGGGCCGCTACTTCGGGGAGTTGGCGCCGGTGTTCGGCCTGCGCCGCTCAGCCACCGCGCGGGCGGTGACCGCGGCAACGGTCACCGGCTACGGACCGGTGGTCTTCCGCAACCATGTCGGCGATCAGGTTGCAGCCGAATCCTGAGCAGACGTCATCCTCGGCCACAACCGGGACGGTCAGCCCTGCGCGGCAGCCACCGCGGTCTCGCGGTCAGGATGCAGTGCGATGACGTCGTCCAGACGCGTCAATGAAAAGGTCTGCCGATAGAGGTCGGGTGCGGAAGAGTTGCTGGGACGCGCCGGCAAACGCCGGGCCGACGCGTTGGTGAAACTGGTTTGGGGTCGTTGAGCCGTGTGCTGCCCCCACGACTGCGTTGACGGTGGAGGTTGGCAAGGGTAGACACATGTTCCCGGTTAGCTATACCATATAGCTATGGCTATAACAAATAGCGTTGCTTCGTCGAATGGACCCCCACCGGATCGGCGGGCGCTGCGGCGACGCGCCACCGTGGAGGAGGCGCTTGACCATGCCGTGGACATCATGCAGGAACGGGGCGTCGGCGGGCTGACGATCTCCGAAATGGCCCGCCGCATGGGTATGAAGGCGCCGTCGCTGTACAAGTACTTCTCCTCAATGCATGCGGCGTACGACGCATTGTTCGCCCGCGGCCTGGCCGACAGTGATGCCGCGCTGCAACACGCGATCGGATCGGTGCCGGCTGGACTGCCCCGGATACGGGTGGGCGTCAAAGTTCTGGTGCAGTGGTGCGTCGACCACCCGGCGCTGGCGCAGCTGCTCCACTGGCGTGTCGTGCCCGGCTTCGAGCCCTCTCCGGAGGTGTTCGCACCCAGTATGCGCGGCATGCAGCAACTGCGCACCGAGTTGGCTGCAGCGGTCGCACATGGTGAGTTGCATCCCCGCGCCGACAGCGATGATGCCGCCAGGCTTCTGACCATCCTCATCAGCGGGCTCATCACTCAGCAAATGGCCAACCAACCAGGGGCCAGTTATGAGGCCGGCTTGTTCACGCGACTCACCGATGACGCGACCGACATGTTCGTAGCCCATCACAACCCGAGGAGGACCGAATGCAACCCTTAGACCACGACGAAATCACGATGGACATTGATGCCCCGCCCCTTCAGGTGTACGAACTGGTGGCGGACGTCACCCGCATGCCGCAGTTCAGCCCAGAGATTGTGGCTTGCACCTGGTTGGACGGGGCCACCGGGCCGACTGTCGGCGCACGCTTCGAGGCGACGAACAAGAATCGGCGCGGTCCGAAATGGAAGAACCGTCCGGTCGTCACCGTTGCCGACCCGGGCCGCGAGTTCACATTCTCGCGCACCGAGAAAATGGCAGGCACCCTCGTGTGGCGCTACCGCTTCGAGCCGCACGGCAGCGGCACCCGTGTGACTGAGTCGTATGAGGTGACCGAACCGCTCTCACGGCTGGGATGGTTCATCATCGAGCGGTTCTTCGGCGGCACCGATCGTCGCGGGGACTTGTGCACCGGCATGCAGCAGACCCTCGAAAGGATCCGGGCAGTCGCCGAAGACCCGCAGGACTTCCCGCAGTGAGCCGAGCAGGAGCGGGCGGCAGCCGAACGCTTCGGGCCTAGCCCTTGGCTGCAGCCACCGCGGTCTCGCGGTCAGGATGCAGTGCGATGACGTCGTCCAGACGCGTCAATGAAAAGATCTGCCGGTAGTGGTCGGACAGGCCGTGGGCCAACAAGGGCTTGCCGTCACGTTGGGCCCGGACCAGCAGCGTGACCAGCAACCCGATCCCGCCGCTGTTCATGTACTCAAGCCCGCTGAAGTCAAGAATGACCGCGTCGCTGTCACCCGCCTGCTCATAGGCCGCCATCAACTCCTCCTCGACCGCCGGGGTCACATCCCCCGTCAGTTCGATCACCGTCACCCCCGGTGTGGGCTGGTGAACCGTGGTCGTCAGCATTGTGTCGTTCATCCCCGCTCCTTCATCTGGTCAGCGTCGCGGTGCCCTTGACCGCGGCACCCTCGGTCTCATACATGGTCATGAAGTCCGACAACCTGGTGATCTCGAACACGTGCTTGTAGTGGTCGGTCAACCCCACGGCCCGAACCGGCCGGTCATCGGCCTTGGCGCGTGCCAGGATCTGCACGATCAGTGCGATCCCGCTTGAGTTGATGTAGCCGACATCGGCGAAGTTCAACACCACTGCGCTGGCCCCCTGGGTCAACAACTGGTCGTGCGCGGCGGTCATGGCCGCCTCGGCCTGGCCGTCCAATTGCCCGGACAGGTGCAGCACCGCCACGCCGTCGTTGCGGTCAGATACCTCTGCATCAAACGCCATCGGATCCTCCGTTCAGTGCCATGACCAACTCCACGGTGTGGCGGTCGTCGGTGGCATAGACCTTCATGTCGTCCACCATCTCCTGGATCAAGAACAGCCCCCAGCCCCGGGGTGATTGCTCCCCACGCAGCTTTGCCTCGATGTCAGGCGCGGGCATGTCGGCGGTGACCTGATCGCCCAGGCCAGTGTCGCTGATGCGCACCAGCAGTGCAGCGGGCTCGGCAAACACCTCCACCTCGACCAACAGCTCGGGCCGGTTGTCGTTGCCGTGCTCCATGGCGTTCATGGTGGCTTCGGCGACCGCGGTGCGAAGCCGCTGGACCTGCACCTCGTCCATGTCGACCTCGTCCAGGAACTCCTCCAGCGCCTGCAGGGCCAGCCGTTCGTTGCCGGGGCCGCTGGGCACGGTGAAACGCTTCAGCAATCGCCGCCCGGACGGAGTGTCCGGATCCGTCGGCATCGGTGCCGCAACCGTTGCTCGTTGGATCGCGACGACGGTGATGTCGTCCTCCTGCTCCCAGTCGCTGCCGGTGAAGTCCTCCAGGTCCGCCATCAGGTGATCGATCAGGCCGGCCCCGGCCGGACCCGCACCGACCTGTTCGACCAGGCGGGGAAAGCCGTACATGGCCCCGGCGGGGTTGTGGGCCTCTGGCAGCGCATCGCTGTACAAGAACAGCGTGTCGCCAGGGTCAAGCGTGACCTCGGCCTCCTCATAGGTCATCCCGGCCATCATCCCCAGGGGCATGCCGGTAGCCTTCGACTCCCTCGACCCGCCGCCGTCGAAGCCGACGCAGGGCAGGTTGTGGCCGGCGTTGGCGAACCTGAACGTGCCGCGGTCCAAGTCCAACACCCCATACAGGCAGGTGACGAACATCTTGTCGGGCATGTCGGGTTGGACTTCGTCGTTGACGCGGCCCAGCACCGACCCCGGGTCAACAAGGCGCTGTGCGGCGGCCCGCAGGACCGCCCGGGTCGACGCCATCACCAGTGCCGCCGGCACGCCCTTGTCGGTGACGTCGCCGACGAACACCCCCAGCCGGTTGTCGCTGAGTTCCACGAAGTCGTAGAAGTCGCCGCCGACCTCTCGTGCCGGCCGGTACAGCGCCGCCACCTGCCAGTCGTCGGGTTGGGGCAGCTGCTGGGGTAAGAAGTGCTGTTGGATCAGGGTCGCCACCCGCAGTTCCTGGGCGATGCGTTCCCGCTCGACCGCCTCGGTTTCCTGCTGGCGGATCAACTGGGCCACCCGCAATGCGGGTGCCGCCTGGCCGGCCAGACTTGCCAACAGCTTGCGATCGTCGCTGGTGTAATCCTGTTCGGACAGCCGCGGCCCCAGGTTGACCAGACCGATCAGCTCACCCTGGGCGACCAGTGGGACGACCAGTTTGACGCCGGCGGCGCGAAGGGTCCGGACCGAGGGGGACTCAAACCCGATGGCATCCAGATCCACGGGCCCGCCGGCGTTCTGGAAGTGCACCAGCGCGGGGTCGTCGGGCGCGATGTCGACCGGGGCCGTGTCGATCCGTGTGGTCCCGGCATCCTGATCGTCAGCATCTGGCCGTCGACGACGTTCCTGGCGGGCGTCCCGCCAGCGTCTCATCCGTCCAGCCATCGGTCACCGTCCTTGTCTGTTCCCGTTTGGGAAGGTTTCCCGGCAAAACCGTAGGCGAAAAATGGCGGTGTTGTCAGCAGCGGGCCTGCCATCACCATGTCGCTCACCATGTCACTCATCGACCCCAGCAAAGCGCCGTAGCGTCCAATATGCGTTACGAAACGACCGACCTCGTCATTTTGTTGTGCGTGGCCGGCAGGTAACGCCGCCACCGGCAGCCCAATGGGCCCGCTGTGGACGGGCTCATCAAGCCTTTTCGTGGTTTGTTGCCGACAGGGTGTCAGAAGGGCAGTTCGGGGTCTGCATGGCTTGTAGACGTATCGACGGTCGGATGCTCGGGCGGGGGTGTTCGGCTTGGCGGCGGTCGTGGGGGCGGGGGTCTGAGTCGGGGATGGCTGGTGAAGCGCCATCGGCCCCGGCTGACAGTCACTCGGCCGTCGGGGTGCAGCGTGAGCTGCCAGCCTTTCTTGTGGGCCAAGTTGTGGCAGAACCGGCAGAACGACACAAGGTTTGCCAGTTCGGTGGGGCCGCGGTGTTCACGCCAGATGACGTGATGAAGATCGGTCATTTGGGCCCGGGCGATCACAACCTGGAAAGCGACAGCCTTGATCGCGGCAGTGGCGGCCCGCCGGATCGCGGCGGGTATCGGGTCGTAGGCGTCCCCGATCGCCAGTGGGGTGTTGCCGTCGGTCAGGATCGAAATTCGTTTGGCGTCACACGTCAACATCTGGATCCGGGCGGTGGATTGGCGTCGGCGGCCACCGGCCAGGCGCCATAGCAGCCGGGCGGTGGCGGCGGGGGTGCCACTGCTGGTGTCGTCCCGATCCTCGGGATCGATCAGGTCATTGAGGTCAACCACGACCAAGCGGTGGGCCGCGCCGCGGGGTGAGACACAAATCGGGCTGTCCACAGGTGTTTTTCAGAAATATGTCTGATTGATCCGCGGTGATCAGGTTCCAGCTGGCCCCTGAACGCGCGGCGGTGCAGCCGACCGCAATCAGATCGAGGTCGAGGCCGGCTGCAACGTGGTGGCGATGGGTGCCAAGCACAGGGCTGGTCAAGATCCCACGGTCAGCGTGGCAGCCATCCCGGCGTCGACCGGGTTCTGGACACTGGGGTCGGAGTGCAGGGTGCAGTAGATGGTGTACCGGCCCGGGTCGCCGTCCAACTCCACCAGGATCTCATCCCCCGGGTTCAGTGCCTGCGGCTGGATGCCCAGATCCGGTATGGCGATGTCGTGGACGAACGGGTCATCGTTGCGCACCAACAGGGTGCTCTGACCCGCCGGAACGGCGTAGTCAGCTTCGGCGAATGCGAAGGCCTCCATCGTGGCGGTGGCGTCAGCGTCGGTCGCTGCGGCCTGCTCGACATCGGCGCCGGTGGCCAGCGCCAGCACCACTGACACGACAAGGGCCAGGCCGATTACGCCCATGGTGGCGGTGATCAGACCACCGACCCGCGAGGGGTTCCCCTCTGCCGCAACGGGACGTCGACGCCGTATGATTGCGCCGATGTGGCCGACTAGTGCGAAGATCGTCCCGAGCAGGAATGTCAATCCCGGGACGAAGTCGGCGGGGCTGGCCGGAAAGGCCAGGCCGAAGGCAACCCAAAACATTGCCCCGACCCCCAGGATCGTGATGACCAGGGCGACGATCCGCGCCCACGTTCCGAACCGGGCTGCCAGGCCGGCCCCGGCCAGCAAGAGCACCGCGCCGATCAGAAAAAAGATGCCTTCGTCCAGGGGCATGCCGGTGACCAGCGCGACCACGAACAGTGCGGCCGCCGCCAGGGCCATCAACAGCATGCCGAAAATGCCCAGACGACCGATCGGCCGCCGCGCGGGCATGGTCGGCGGGGACACCGCCTTCTTCGGCTGGGTCTCCGTTATCGAAGTGTCAGTCATGGAAGAGCCTCCTCCTGGCTCGTGCCGCCGGCGTCTGTCCGCCAGCGGCGGTGTGTCCCCACAGAACCGCCGCAACGTCCCGAAACCGTTACGCGATTCAAGTGCGGCGAACCATTTCAACGGAGCGGGGGCGTAACGGCCCCGTGGCGCGCCACCGGCACGGTGATGGTGCGGGTCCGGCTCGGACTCGATTGTCAGAAAGGGCAACTGCCATGACCCCGTACCGCTTCCTGACCACCTTCGCCATCCCTGCCCCCCAGGAGGCCGTGTTCGAGGCGTTGTCCCATCTGGAGCGTTGGGCGTCGTACTGGCCAGAGATGCGCACGTTCGCGGTGACTGACGAGGGTGGCCCGGATGGGCTCGGCCGCTCGGTAGCGCTGATCGTGCGTGCGCCCAGCGGGTACGTGATCGGCATGCAGTTGACGACCGAGCGCAGGGACCCCCCTGGGCGCCTGGACGTCGTCGCCGAGGGGGATGTCACGGGCCGGGGATCCTGGCGTTTGATGGAGGACGACGGGGTCACGCACGGCAGCTATCTGTGGGAGGTTGCGACCACCAAACGATGGATGAACGTGTTGGCGCCGGTGGCCCGGCCGCTGTTCGAGTGGAATCACGGCCGAGCGATCCGCAGCACCCTGCAGGGCCTGGCCACCTACTTGGGGGTCGAGCCGTTGCATGTCACCACGAACGGCCATCACCGACGGCAGGCTGCCGGGGTGGGCTAGTCGGCTGCCGGTCTGCCTCGTCACGCAGCCACAGCGAGACATGTGCCGCACGGCCAGATCCCCCTCAACCGGCAACAACTGGCGCAGCAGGAACACCAGTCCGGCGTACACGGCCAGAAGCACCCCGGTCACCACCGCATAGGTGAATGTGCGGGTCACGATGCGGTCCAGCTCGAACAGCCGGTAGCGAAACAGCGCGATGCCTGTGGTGATCGGAAGCACCAGGCTGACCACGGCCAGCAGCAACAGTGCCCCCCCGACCAGCCAGGTCGGGGCACGCAGGACCACCAGCAACCCGACGACTGGGGTGGGGACCAGCAACGACGCGAAACCCACCAGGATCCACCGAACCTGCTGGCGTTGGACCATGTCGGCGTACCGGCGGTAGCGGATCATTTGAGCGGGAACCGCCGTCAGGATCCACACGGCCAACAGGACCGCGAAGGTCGCTGCGGCCCACCGCGGCTGCCGGGGATCGATCATATACAACCGCGCCTCACCCGGACCCTGGGGGACGGCCACCAGCGCCACCACGACAGCCAGGGCCAGCCATCGGGTCCACCGTGGCCGGAACCGACCATCGGGAAAGACGTACACCATGACCAGCAGAAGCAGGATGGCCGCGACCTCGGCCAGCGTGGCCGCCGCAGCCAGTCGTGGAAACGCCGCGGCCACTGCCCGGGGGGCGCCGGCGGCGTAGACGAACGTCCCGACCAGCCCCCAGCCGAACCCCAAGGCCACCGGGTCGTGCCGTTTCCCCCGAAACACCGCGACTGCGAGCGCGGTCGACACCAGCATCGGGATCAGGTGGGCCGTCGTCGTCAACACCGACAGCGGCAGGCCCAGATCGGCCATCAGGTCCGCGAACTGGGGCACGGCGACCAGCTCGGGCCGGTCATAGATCAGGATCACCCCCGCCAGGCCCATCGCCATGAGGAACGCCAGCCCCGCCAGCCAGAGCACCTGCCACGCCCGGATGAGTTTCATCCCCTCCTTTTCTCTCGTGGCCGTTCGGACGACCGCAGCCAGATCGAAGTCGAGGCCGGCTGCAATGTGGTCACGATGGTGCCGAGCAGGTGGCTGGTCACCTCATCCAGTGTTACGTCGTCACGGACCTTTCTGGCAAACGTCTCCACGGTACGTCCCGGATCGTAGGAGGTGCGGTTGAACTTCGAGTCCACGACCAACTGCAGACGGCGGCGCAGGGGGTGGAAGATGGCGATCACGACCAGGGTCGAGCCGGCTACCGTCACTTGTGATCGGCCGGTCACCGGGTTGAAGAGCAGTTGCAGCACCGCGGCGGTCGTGATGTATGCCAGCGCCAGGACGTTGGTCAGGACCGCATACTGCAGGGTCCGCCGCAGCACAAACCGCACGTCGAACAGCTGGTGGCGCATCATCGCGATGATGAACGCCAGGACCATGGGCAGTGCCAACAGCCAGAACACCGGCACGCCGAACAGGTCATACAGCACCCGGGCTCCGCCGGTGTCGCCGATGGCCACCCCGGTCAGATAGACGCTGCCGTAGCCGACACAGGCGGCGCCGATGGCCAGCATCACCCACTTGGTCTGGGTGCGCTGCACCTCAGGGGCGCGGGCATACCGCACCGCCTGGGCGATCAGCCCGACGGTCCACCCGCCCAGCAACAACCCCAGGAAGGGGCCGAATTCGGCCTCGAAGGGGTCGATCATGGAATAGGACGCGTCGGGGTTCAGGCCCCAGGCAAGGCAGTACAGTCCCCACAGGGGGGCGCTCAGCCGGGTCCACCTGGGCACGTACCGGCCATCGGGAAACCGCAGGAAGAACTGGGTGGCCAGGAACAGTCCCATGGCTTGCAGCAGGTTGGCAACCACGTTCAACCCCGAGGGCAGGACCAGCGCGTCCACTGTCGGGGTGACCCAGACCGAGTAACTCAGCAGGGTCAGGCCGAACAGCATCGCACCCCGGTCGCCGGCCCGTCCCCAGATCAGCGTCGCGACCAGCACAAACCCCCACACAAAGGCGATCTCAAGCCCCAGTACAAGGTAGGGATACACCCC
>JBBSNE010000014.1:0-17068 GCA_038232815.1 Euzebyales bacterium
GCAGCATCACCAGGACGCCGACCGATACGACCAGCAACACCCCACTCAACAGGTACGCGGCCTGGGGATCGGTCTGTAACAACAGGTAGACCGCCAAAGGCATGGTCTGGGTTCGCCCCGGCAAGCTGCCGGCAAAGGTGATCGTGGCGCCGAACTCCCCCAGCGCTCGCGCCCAGCTCAACGCCATCCCGGCAGCCAGGGACGGTGCGATCTGGGGCAGCGTGATGCGGCGATAGATCATCCACCGTGAGGCACCCAGCGTCGCAGCGGCGTGTTCCAGACGCTGGTCGGCCTGGCGCAGCCCGGCCTCCACGGTGACGACCAAGAACGGCATCGAGACAAACGTTGCCGCGAGCACGGCCCCAAACGTGGTGAAGGGCAGACGCACTCCCAGCAGATGGTCAAGCGGCAGACCCAGCAGGCCCCGGCGTCCGAATGCCAACAGCAAGGCCACCCCGCCCACGACGGGGGGTAGCACCATGGGCAAGACCGCCAGGGCCCGGATCAACCGTCGACCGACGATTCGGCGGCGCGCCAGCAGCCATGCCAACGGCACGCCCAGCACGGTCGACAACAGCAGGGCCCCGAGGGAGGTGACCAGCGACAGACCAATGGCCTGCCGCACGCCCGCCGAGCCGAGCAGTTCCAGACTGCGACCCAACGGGACACGCGTCACCAGGGCCAGCAGCGGCACCACGAAAAGGCCCAGCCCCGCCACAGCCAGCATCGTCAACAACGGCTCCGTGACCGGTACCGACCGTTTCATGCCGGCCCGAACCCGAAGTCAGCCAAAATCTCTTGGCCGTCGGCCGACAGCACGTAGTCGACGAACATCTCCGCTGCGTCAGGATTGGGGGATCCGGCCAGCAGCGCAATCGGGTAGGACGCCGACACGTTGTGTTGTGGGGGGATGGTGACGGCTCGGATCGCCGGGCTGATGATGTCGGTGACGTAGACGATGCCCGCATCGGCCTCACCCAATTCGATGCGGCTGACGACCCCCCGGACATCTTGTTCAAGCGACGCCGGCGCCAGGGTCACGGCTGCACGGTCCAAGGCTTGCTGTGCGAACTGCCCTGCGGGTACCGCCGGGTCGGCCAAAACGACGACGATGTCGTCGCGGGCCAGATCCGCCAGATCATGCAGTCCCAGCGGGTTCCCGGCTGCGACCGCGATGGCCAACCGGTTTGTGGCGAACACGCGTGGCTGACCACGAACCATCCCGGCGCGGCGGACCACTGCCACTTGCTGCTCATCGGCCGATGCGAACACGTCAGCAGGGACGCCCTGCACAATCTGGGTGGCAAGCGTCTGACTGCCTGCGACGTTCACGACGATGTCCACATCGGGGTGTGCACGTTCGAACCGCGTCTCGATCGAAGCGAACACGTCAGTGAGCGACGCGGCGGCCTGCACCAACACCTGCCCAGGAGTATCGGCTGTGGACGGGGCGGATCCACACCCCGCCACCACGGTGGCGGTGACCAACAACAGGGGCAGCAACGCAGTGGGCGACCGATGTCGTGTCATGCGGGTAGACCGATGACCACATTGGTCGACTTGACCGAGGCCACGACCTGGCTTCCCGTCTCAAGTCCCAGGTCGCGGACGGACTCAGCAGTCATCAACGCCACCAGCCGAAAGGGGCCCGCCTGCACCTCCACCGTGGCCGCAGCCGCCCCCGTGACCACGTCGGTGACCACGCCGGCCAGTTGATTGCGTGCCGAGGTTGCGACGATCGGTGGCCGGGCCCCAGGCTGTCCGCGCTCAGTCAGTAGCCGTTGGACCTCGCCGGTCGGGATGCGTCGCTGGCCGCCGGCGGTCCGGTCGACCGCGATGGTGCCGTCCTCATCCCACCGTCGCAGGGTGTCGATGCTGACACCCAAAAGCGCTGACGCCTGTCCGATTCGTAAAAAGGTGTCTTCAACCGGCATCAAACCACAATAAACCTAGGTTGCGAGCGACACAACCCTAGGTAGTTGATGGGAAGGTATATCCAAACCGTTGGAGGTCGGGACCATGTATCTGTCCGACAATCCAACGCGCCCGTTCGGTGTAGGCCGTCGCATGGGGCGGGCGGCCCCCGGTAACATTGTGGTGTGGGATCGACCCGCCGACCGCTGCGACCTGCGGCAGCATGGTCTGTAGGTCCTGCTCCAGACACTCCATGCGCAGGACCACATCGGCCTCCCCGACATGACCGGGGTTGAGGTGCCACTGGTCGCCCTGATCAGCCCGTTGGCCCAACTCCACCTCCAGCCAGTCAGCAAAGCACAACTCGACGGCATGTTGGATCCGTTGGATCATCCCCGGTACGTCATGTACCCACGACTGCGGGTCCTCGGCATCAACCACCCAGCGGGTCCGGGTCCGAAACCATTCCGCGTGCCAATAGTCGAACGGGTCCCGGGTGGAGGTCAGCACGATCCCCACCGATGGCGGTGACAGCAACCCGACCGAACGCAACTCTGCGATCGTCGCGTGCTTGCGGTCGACAGATGTGGGACACGCCTGTGTCGCGGACGGCACCATCACCGCCCCCGGCAGGTCGGCGGCCCATCGAAGCAGCGACGTACTGCCTGTGCCAGGGGCAGCGGTGACCAGCAGGTCCAAGTTCGCACAGACCACCGGCACCGGGTCAGTGTCCCGGGCCACTCATAGGGGCCAAACCGCCGGGACGATCAGGATGCTGACCAGGATCACGGTCAGCGTGATGGGAGCGCCCAGCCGGGCGAAGTCGCTGAACCGGTAACCCCCCAAGGAATAGACCATCAGGTTGGTCTGATAGCCGATGGGGCTCAGGAACGACAGGCTGGCCCCCAAAGCGATGACGATCGCAAACGGACGCAGATCTGCGCCGACCTGCTGGGCGGTGGCAACTGCCACCGGAAATGCCAGCACGGCCGCAGCGTTGTTGGTCAGCAATTCGGTCAACACCATGGTGACCAGCAGCACGCCCACCAAGGCGCCGATCTGCCCCCACGACTGGGTGGCTTGCAACATGCCGTCGGCAACGACAACCGCCAAACCGCTGGATTCGACTGCCGCCCCCAGGCCGAACGCACTGGCGATCACCACCAACACCTGCGTATCAATGGCCGCACGGGCCTGCGAGACGCTGAGCACACGCAGTGCCAACAGAGCCAGGGCGGCGACCAACGATGCCTCAAGGATGGGCACCAAACCCGATCCGGCCAACAACACCAAGCCAACGGTGACCAACCCCGTCAATTGCGCCTTTCGACCGATCACGGGTCGGGACTGGCCCGTCCCGGCCACCAGAACGAAATCCCTGGTGGTTCTCCACTGTTGTGAGAAGTTCGGACCGGCCAACAACAACAACGCATCACCGGCCCTGATCTCGACCTGCCCCAACTGGGCATCGATGCGTTGGCCCGCACGATGTATCGCCAACACCGCCGCGTCATGGCGTTGTCTGAAACCGACGGCCTTGATCGTCGTGCCGACCAAGGGGGAGCCGGGGCCAACCACCGCTTCGAAAAACTGTCCGTGCGGTCCGCCAACGCGTTCCAGATGACGATCCTCTGAGGAGCGCAAACCACGGTTGCGTTGCAGGTCCAAGATGCGGTCGACCTTGCCGACGAACAGCAACTCGTCATCGCCTTCCAGCGGTTGGTCGGGGCGGATCGGACTGATCGTGTGGTCTGCCCGGGTCAGTTGCGCGCAGTAGACCCCCTGAAGGGCCCGGAGGCCGGCGCTTTCGATGGTCTGCCCGTCCAGACTCCCGCCCGGAACCACCTGCATTGCCACGGTGAAGTCACGGATGTGTTCGCTGAAGTCTTCCAGTGCCGCGCCGCGGTCCGGTAGGACCACGGGGGCCAATCCGATGATCAACAGGCCCCCGATCAGCGCCAATGGCACCCCCACGGCGGCCAGCTCGAGCAGCCCCAGGGGCTGCAGTCCCGCGTCGCTCAGCAGGCCGGACACCACCAGGTTGGTCGACGTGCCGATCGCCGTGATGCACCCTCCCAAGATGGCCGCATAGCTGACCGGCATCAAGAAACGTGATGCAGGCAATTGTCGTTGTTCAGCCCAACTGGCGACCGCGGGAGCGACCATGGCCACGATCGGGGTGTTGTTCAACACCGCGGAGGACGTGATGGTGGGGACGACGACCCGCGCCAACAGGTCACGCGGCCCCCTGGCACCACCCAAGATCCGACCGACGACGGAGGTCAGCACCCCTGTCTGTTCAACGGCGCCAGCCAGGACATACAGGGCGGCCACCGTGATGGGGGCGGGGTTTGAGAACCCTCCAAACGCCTGGTCCACATCGATCACACCAACAAGCAGCAGCACGACGACCGCCCCGACCAGGGTCAGCGCCGCAGGTGCCAGGCCCTTGCCGAGGACCACCAGCACGGTCATGACCACGGCGAGCGTGATCCATGCCTCTGTTCCCAACGTCTTCCTTCGTCGATCGCACCTGATATTTGGATCTGTGCAGCGGCAAGGTAGGCGAGAATCGGCCCGATCGCACAGATGCCCCACATGCGTTCCAAGGCCCGAGTGGGCAGTATTGAGGCCCCCGACCCCGTCGCCAGAGGACAACGTTTTGACTGTTGCCAGCCCACCACGGATGACCCACCTCGCCCAGTTGCAGGCCGAGAGCATCCACATCATGCGCGAGGTCGTCGCTCAGTTCGAACGGCCCGTGATGATGTATTCCATCGGCAAGGACAGTTCGGTGATGCTGCATCTGGCCCGCAAGGCCTTTTACCCGGGGAAGTTGCCGTTCCCGCTGCTGCACATCGACACGACCTGGAAGTTTCGCGACATGATCGCGTTTCGCGATCGTACGGCCGACGAGCTTGGCCTGGACCTGATCGTACGGTCGAACCAGGACGGCATCGCCGAGGGGATCAATCCGTTTGATCATGGCTCCAAGGGCTACACCGACATCATGAAGACCCAGGCCCTGAAGCAGGCGCTGACCGAGGGTCGGTTCGACGCCGCGTTCGGTGGTGCCCGCCGGGATGAGGAGAAGTCACGCGCCAAGGAACGGGTCTTTTCCTTCCGCGACCGCAACCATCGTTGGGATCCGAAGAATCAGCGACCGGAGCTGTGGTCCCTCTACAACGGTCGGGTGAACCAGGGCGAATCCATCCGCGTCTTCCCCCTGTCGAACTGGACCGAACTGGACATCTGGCAGTACATCCATCTGCAGCAGATTCCGATCGTGCCGCTGTACTACTCCGCCCCCCGCCCGGTGGTGAACCGGGACGGCAACCTGATCATGATCGATGACGACCGTTTCCGCTTTGATCCGGGCGAAGAGGTGCAGGAACGCTGGGTCCGCTTCCGCACGCTGGGCTGTTATCCGCTGAGCGGCGCGGTTGAATCGCGTGCCACCACCCTGCCCGAGATCATCCAGGAGATGCTGTTGGCCACCCGATCAGAACGTGAGGGGCGGGTCATCGACTACGACCAGTCCGGATCGATGGAAGAAAAAAAGCGCGAGGGCTACTTCTGATGCTGCGCATCAGCCTGAATGCCATGAGTGCCTTCGGCACCGTTCTTGCTGTTCCGCGAAACCAAGCGCTGCGCGCGGTCTTCGCGGGCTGGCCGTCGCAAGCTCCGTCCAGCAACGGACCCAGCGCGCTACGCATGGAAGGGTAGAACTGTGAGTCACCAGTCTGATCTGATCGCCACCGACATCGATGCGTATCTGGCCGAGCACGAACGCAAGGACCTGCTGCGGTTCTTGACCTGTGGGTCCGTGGACGACGGCAAGTCCACCCTCATCGGTCGGCTGCTGCACGACTCCAACATGGTCTATGCCGACCATCTGCAGGCATTGGAGGCCGACAGCGCGGTGATGGGATCAGCCGGCGACGCGTTGGATCTTGCCCTGTTGACCGACGGTCTGAAGGCTGAACGTGAGCAGGGCATCACCATCGACGTCGCCTATCGCTACTTCTCCACGGCCCGTCGCAAGTTCATCATCGCCGACACGCCTGGACATGAGCAGTACACCCGCAACATGGTGACGGGTGCGTCCACCGCCGATCTGGCCGTCCTGATCATCGATGCGCGCCAGGGTGTGCTGCAACAGACCCGCCGCCATGCCACGATCGCAAGCCTTCTGGGCATCACCCACGTGGTGGTTGCGATCAACAAGATGGACCTTGTGGACTGGTCACAGGACCGGTTCGACGAGATCGTCGCTGACTTCAGCGGGTTCACCAAGGGGTGGGATGGTGACATCCAGCCCTACTTCCTGCCGCTGTCGGCCCTGACCGGCGACAACGTGGTCAACCCCAGCGAACACCTGAGTTGGTTCGACGGGGTGCCATTGATGGAGCATCTGGAGACCGTCGACATCGACGTGGACGTGGACACCGACAGTCTGCGCCTTCCCGTCCAATTGGTCGTCCGTCCCGATCTGGACTTTCGTGGCTTCGCCGGCACCGTTGCCTCTGGCGTCCTTCGCCCCGGCGACCGCGTGACGGCATTGCCCTCTGGGGTGTCATCGACGGTCAAACAGATCGTCACTTTTGACGCTGACCTTCACCAGGCCGGGCCGGGACAGGCCATCACCGTGAGATTGGATGACGAAATCGACGTGTCGCGGGGTGACGTCCTGGTGGGCGCCGATCAGCACATGCACCGCAACCACCGCATCGATGCCGATGTCGTGTGGATGTCAGAGCAGGCCCTGAGCCCGGGCCGGCAGTATCTGTTGCAAGCCCGCGGCGGGCTGTCAAACGCGCGGGTCAGGAACATCCGCTACCTGCTGAACATCAACACGTTGGACAAAGAGGATGCACAAACGCTTGAGTTGAACGACATCGCCCGATGCGCCGTTGAGGTGGATCGCGAATTGTTGTTCGACACCTACGCGGACAACCGGACCACCGGATCGTTCATCCTGATCGACCGTCTGACCAACGCAACCGTTGCGGGAGGGATGATCGCCGGACCCTCATCCAACTGGGATCGTGAGGCCGCTGACACCCTGACTCAGCAGAGCTCTGGGGTCACCCTGGACGAACGTTTGGAGCGTTTCGGCCAACAGCCGGTCACGATCTTGTTGACGGGACTGACCGGCGCCGGCAAGGCGCCCATCGCCGCAGCGCTGGAACGGTTGTTGTTCAACTCGGGCAGGGCCACGGTCCGCCTGGACGGACAGAATGTTCGGCAGGGGTTCAGCCGTGACCTGGGTTTCACCGCGCCGGAGCGATCAGAAAACGTCCGACGCGTCGCCGAGGTCGCCAAGCTGTTGAACGGCCACGGGCTGATAGCCATCGCCGTCCTGCTGGCACCGGATGCCGAGGACCGCGAACGCGCTCGTCAGCTGATCGGCGTCGAGCAGTTCATCGAGGTCTTTGTCGACACGCCTCTTGATGTGTGTATGCAGCGTGACCCCGGTGGGTTGTACTCAGCCCTGGAGGGCGGGGCCATGATCGACATGCCCGGTGTCAACTCGCCATATGAGGAACCTACGGACCCCGATATCATCGTCACCGACCACCAGTCCTCACCCGCGGCCGCCGCTGAACAGATCGTGGCGCTGTTGGGCGACCGTGGTCTGCTGACCGGCAGTTGACCGGTCAGGGGCCGGGCTTGACCGGCCCCTCCCCCGGATCCAGTGGTCCCTGGCTGGTCACCGGGGCGGCGGGCTTCATCGGATTCCACACCTGTAAACGTCTGCTGGACCAAGGCATTGAGGTCATTGGGGTGGACGCGATGTCCTCGTACTACGACCCGCACCTGAAGGCGGTGCGGCTGGACACCCTGCGCGCCTACTCGGATTTTTCGTTTCATCAGATGGATTGCGCCAATGACGACGCCATGGGGTTGCTGGCCGCCCAACGGCGGCCGCGAGTCGTGGTGCACCTGGCAGCCCAGGCCGGAATCCGGTTTGCGCTACAGCAACCCAAGGCCTATCTGCACAGCAACCTGGTCGCCTTCGGCGTGGTCTTGGAGATGTGTCGCCAGCAGCAGGTTGAGCACCTGGTCTATGCCTCGTCCTCAAGCGTGTACGGCACCACCGGGCGGATTCCGTTCGACGTTCACGATCCGGCCGATCATCCGACCAGCCTGTATGCAGCCATCAAGCGCTCCAATGAGTTGATGGCGCACAGCTACAGTCACCTGTTTGATCTTCCGACCACCGGTCTGCGGTTGTTCACCGTGTATGGACCATGGGGACGGCCCGACATGGCCTACTACGCCTTTGCCGATGCGATCCTGGCCAATCGCCCCCTCACGTTGCACGGCGACGGTTCGGTCATTCGTGACTTCACCTACATCGATGACGTCGTCGAGGCAGTCGTCAGAATCGGCCACACGCCGGCCCGCCCGAACCCCTCATGGTCGGATAGTGCACCTGATCCCGCATCAGGAACCGCCCCGTATCGCCTGTACAACGTGGGACATGGTGGGCAGGCCAGCCTCCTCGATCTGATCAGCCTTCTCGAGGAATTGACCGGTAAGTCAGCTGAGGTCAAGCACGTGGGGATCGCCGCTGGAGACATGGCCCGCACGCTGGCACGCACCGCAGAACTGGAGGCACAGATCGACTTTCGTCCGCGTACGTCACTGCGGGACGGGATGGGCAGGTTTGTGGCGTGGTTGTTGGCACACCGCTCGGGTAGGTCTGTGACATGACATCTGTGATTTTGGATCTTGACGGGACATTGGTGGACAGCGTTCCGCTGCACGTTGTCTGTTGGCACGATGCGTTCGTCGCTGCGGGCACACCTGTCCCCACCAACAAACTGCACGCAGCCATTGGGCTGGGGTCCACACGTCTGGTCAGGCATGTCTTGGGCACCATGCCTTCGGCCGACCTGGAGCAGCAGGCCATCGACAGCCACAGTCAGTTGTTCGCGGGCCGCTCCGACAGTTTGCAGCCGACACCCGGTGCCACGGCGCTGTTGCAGGACCTGGCGGATCGGGCGGTATCGTTCGTCGTGGCCACGGCCGCGGGAAGCAAGGAACGGGATCGGCTGTTGGCTATTTTGGACGACCCGGACGTCGATGTGGTCGACAACGACGACACCGCCGACAGCAAGCCGGCCGCGGGCCCCCTGCGGGCGGCCATGGCGAAGCTTGATGTGCGGCCCGGTTTGGACGTCACCATGGTGGGCGACTCCCCTTGGGACGGCTACGCCGCAGGGCAGGCGGGCGTACGATTCCTAGGTGTGCGCTGCGGAGGATTCGCCGATGCAACGCTGTTGCGGGCCGGGGCCACGCTGCTGGCCCAAGACCCTGCTGGGGTCATCGGACTGCTGTAGGGGTACTACCCCGTCCACAACGTCGTGCGAACGTCCTAGGGGGCGCCCCTGCCACGATCAAACAGCGCCTCAAGCGTGGTATCCGTGGGAACGGGCATCACCCCGGCCTGTTCGGGGGGTAGCGACGTCCTGCCAATGACTGCTCGTGCGCGTCGGACCGCAGCGGCGCCTGCCGGTTCAATCCGGTCACAACGTCGTTTCGCCCACAGCCCCGTCACGGTCACGGCCGGCCGTTCGTTCAACATCACGCTGACCCAGCCACATCCCCCCGGGTCCACCAAGGCCATGGCGCCGTTGAATGCCGGGTCGAAAAGAACGGGCTGGTGGACGTCAACACCCACCTCGGCGTGAGCGTGGTCGATCTCAGCGGGCGACGCGACGATCCGCTTGTCGTGGCTGAGGACCGCTGGCAACTCCGGCCACCCACGAATCTGGACGGCCGTATCCGGTTGGCAGGCCAACAACGAGTCGACGGTGGTCAGCAGGGACTCGGGACTCCACTGGTCGGCATGGACCGTCGCAAGCACTCGCGGGGTAGCAAACCGAACGGCCTGTGGGCGAAAGGTCCGATCGGTGATCAGGGCAAACAGCCGCATGGTCTCCAGGTCTTTCAGCCGCAGGGCGTCTGGACGCCCGCTGAGATCTGGCCCGTTGTGGACGACGACGGCGCGTGATTCGTGGGCCAACAAGCCTCCGTCGTGCAACACCCGATGGGCCAGTTCCCAATCTTCCCCGCCATAACCGACAAGACGTTCCTCAAAGCCCCCGACGGCGCTGAAATAGTCCCGGTCCATCGCCATCACGGCACTGATGACGTAGCGCCACGAACGAACGTCGATGCGGGACAGATCGGCGGTGGCGGCGTACCCCTCCTCCAACCAGCGTGGGGCCGGCAACAACCGATCCGGGCGGCTGTGGGGCTTGCGTGCCAACGCCGCGGCCTGGTCCGGGGCCATGCCGTCCAGGCGGGCATGAAGTCGCCTGCCGACCGTCAACGATTGGGGCTGTGTGCTGGGTAGGGCGGCAAGGTGGCGCAGGCATGAGGGGGCGGCCACCACGTCGGCGTCCAGGAACACCATCACGTCACCCGTGGCGGCAGCCGCTCCCAGATTTCGCGCGGCGCCGGCGCGAAACCCCCTGTCAGGCTGCCACACACACAGGACGTCGGGGCGGTCCCGCAGCACGTCCTTGGCGGGCGCTTCCGTGGAGCCGTCATCGGCAACGACGATCTGGTGTGGCGGCAGTGTTTGGGCATCCAGGCTCGCGATAAGTCGTCGCAGATCCTCGGGGGCCTCGTAATAGCAGATGATCACGCTGACGGGTTGCGGGCCACGGGCAGGCACAAGGTCCCAACGGTTCGCCGGTACCTCCAGACGCCACCGGTTACCACCCGGCGTCATGGTGCGACCGGGACCCTCTGCAGTTGCCGCTGGTCACGGACTGCGACGGTTTGTCCAACAGCTGTATAGATCTTCAGATGCCGTCTGGCTGCCGTCTCAAGAGCCAGCTCGGGAGGAACGCCAATCGTTCGTGCCGGGTCGGTCAGCTCACGATGGATTGCCGTCGACAACCGGGACGGGTCGTACATGGTCACGGCCATGGGGGCTCGCAGGGCCAACTCCTCGGCGTAGGCCGAGCGACGGATCAGTGGTCGGCGACCTGCCGCGATCCACGCAAGCATGGACCCCGACGCGGAGGGGTTTCGATGCGGAGCAACGGCGACATCGACCACGCCCATCAAGTGTCGCTGCGCTGTCGGAGCCAACCAACCGGTCAACGACAACGGCACTTGTAGCCGACATGCCAGGTCCTTCAACTGCGCGGCATAGGTGGTGTGCCCCTGAGCCACGGCACCCAAGATCACGACCCGTCTGGGGGCAGGAAGATTCGCAACGGCACGAATGACGTCGGCATGACCTTTGTCGGGGAACACCCAGCCCAAAACGCCGACCATGCCCTGCCCCAGCCGTGTCGAACCAGTGACCTGCGGTTGTGGTGGCAACGGGTTGGGAACCACGTCAGCCCCGATGTCGGGGGCGACCAGCCGCAACCGACGTCGTTCGTGATGGGAACAGACGACGACTCGATCGGCCAGACGCGCGACCTGTTGATAGACGGGCGCCCTCCGCCGCCATCGCCCCGGATCGTCGGCTGGATCAGGGAGATCGTGCAGGGTCACCACGACAGGACCGGTGGCGGAACGCAACGTCTGACACATCGAGTGCGCGGCAGACGCCGCATCACCCCCCCACAGATTGTCGGTGAACTGTAGATGGGTGATGTTCTGCGAACTCATCGACGGCAGGGTCCCGCCGGGCTTGATCCAGTGATCTTGGACCGCACAAGAGCCAGTTGCTTCAACCGCACGTTGTAGATCAAGGCCGAATGCGCACACACCATGGTCGGCGGGCACGACGTGGACATACCGCACCCCGATGACGCCATCTGTCATCGACCGACCCCCGACGGGGTACGTGGTGGTTCAACGCCACGGCAGGCTGCCATGCCGGAATCGGTGACCTGCAACAGGTGGCCCGAAGGCGTCCACCGCACCCACCCCCGCGCCTCGAACTCCGTCAACCATCCCTCCATGGGCCAACGGCCCCACCGTTGTCTGAAGGTGTGGGCGTTGGCAACGATGTCCAGCAGATGGTTCACCGGAGGTGTGACGCTGTCGTGGTGTTGGTGCCAACCGGCTGCTGATGGCGTCTGCAACAGAGGAATTTGTGCGGCTGCGACACGTAACGCGAAATCGGTGTCCTCAGCCCCGTAGCCCGTGAACGCCGGGTCAAACCCGGCCACACGGTCAAACGATGCGGCGGAAAGCGCGAATGACAACGACCAGAACAGCTCGGGCCTGCTCAACCGCCCCGGTGCGGTCGGCCGGGGTCTGGCTGGGTGCGGCTGCCCCACGGCCGCCAGATCGGATTCGTCCAGATCGTCTTTTGGGGCACCGGGCGGGAGGTAGTCCACGTGGCCGCTCCAGACCGCGTCCGTGGTTTTCAGACAGGCGACGTAGTCGGCAACAAGACCACGGGAGGGAATGATGTCGACATCCAAAAAGATAAGCCGGGTAGCGTCCGGCGCCGCCTTTCGAGCGGTGTTGCGCGCCGCTGCCAGAGGCAGATCACTGGTTGCAGACGCTGCGTCGACCCAGGTCAGCGGCAACCCCAGACCGTCCGCCGCCCTTGTCACGTCAGGACCGCCCATCACCGCGACAACCACTCGGTCTGGCGCGGTGCTCTGGCGCGCCAACCCCACCAACAGGTTTCGCAGATGCTGGCGCCGACCACGCACGATGGTGCAGACGACAACCCTGCTCACGACCGACACGCTGACTCGCGCAGGGCCCGGTACAGGTGACGGTGGTGGCCCTGGAATGTCGTGGCGTCCTGCCTGCGACCGGCTTCCCCGCTGATCAGCGCGGGCGACTTGACCGCACTGTCGTTGTCGAACACCTCGCCCAGCCGTTCGTGTGCAACCCGGCGGGATCCGATGACAGGGATGCAGACACTGGGGTGCTGCTGGGCCAAGAACCCTGCATCGGTCACCACGGTCGGCGTAGCTGTATCGGCGGCAAGTTCCAACAGGCCGCTGTGGGTCCCCCAACGGTAGGGCAGCAGCAAGGCGGCAGCATCAGCGACCAGCTCCTCAAGCTGTGCATGCGTCAGCCGGTCATGGGACACCACGTCGATCCCCAGAGCGTGTCGGGTAGCACGTCGAACCTCCTGCGCGCAGGTGCGATGCACCTGAATCCGCAGGCGACGAACCGGCGACACCGCGCGATACGCCTGCACAACCTCATGCCACCCAAGGTTTGGTCGCAAACGGCCCGCCAGCAGCAACCACGACCGCCCAGCCGGCGCCCCCTCCGTATGACGGGCCCGCAACTGCCGGCGACGCGCGGCGGGGATGACCGGACCGTGGGGCACGATCGTCACCGATCGGCCGGTCAGGGACCGCACCGCCGCCGCGCACCCGGGCGTCAGCGTCAACAGGGCGTCCACCATGGGGCCGGCAGCAGTGGCCAGATCCCGCGCGTATGGGTCAGCGGGGCCCAGGTGAGGAATCTGCAGGTCATGAACCGTCAGGACCACCGGGACCTCACGTTCGCGGTGTGCCGCGATCACCTCCAGCACATGGTCGATTCGATACTGCTCGTGACCGAAATGCAGGTGGGCGATGTCGAAGTCGTGCGCATGGTCGTCAATCCACGACAGGTCATAGAACTGACTCACCCGCGGCATCTCTGCCTGACGATGAACCAGGCGGGCGGCGCGACCATGCAGCCGGTCCACATAGGGATGTCGTGGGGGGTAGGACAGCACCCGAGGCAGGGTCATGCCGCCTGTACCTGGCGGCCCATTTTCCGGGCAGTCCGCTGGACCACCATGGCCGCGCGTTGCGCACCGGTGCCATCGAGCAGGCGGTAGCGCGGGTCGGGGGTGTGTGCGGCGGTACGTTCCAGCAGAGCCGGCCAGGCCGACGCCGTGGGCCATTCTGGTTTGACGATGGCCACATCGTGACGCTGCAGGCGTTGTGCCTTGTGCCGTTGCTCGTCGTAGGGACGGTCTTGCGGGACGACCAGCAGTGGACGCCCGGCCGCTGCGCATTCCATCACCGCGTTGTGACCTGCGTGGGTCACCACGACGTCTGCGGCCTGGAGCCAGTCGAAGGGGTCATCGACCCACCCGACCCCCAGCCCTGTGATGTCGGTTTGCCAGCCGGAGCCAAGCACCACCCAGCGCCACCCAGGTGTCGCGGCGGCAGCCGCAGCGATGGGCCAGCCAACCTGGCCGCCCTCGCCCCCCATGACCACCACCAAACGCGTCTCGGGCTGCACCCCTAGACGCGTGCGGGCTGCCCCGTCGGGGTGCCCGTCCTCAGACCCCCGGATGCGACCGTCGAACCGAGAGAACCCACCTACATAGACCGTTTTTTCCAGAACCCATTCGGCGACCTGTTCGTCCTCCAACCATTCGGGATAAGGGGCCAGAAGGACGCTGGCGTTGCTGTAACACATCTCATGTGCCAGATCGTCGCGGCGCCCATTCTGGCGCATGACGATGGTGGGAACGCTCAGCAGACGCATCATCGCGGCCACCTCGACGGACACATCGACCACGAACACATCGGGGTTGTGTCGTCCGACCCACTGCGCCAACAGCGTCATCCGTTGCCGGATTCCGTCAACCCCCAGCGGCGCGTAATGGAACCCTGTGGCCGGATCGGCTGTCGCGCATGCTGCCGACCGCGGAGGATCGATGTCGATGGGAAGCGACTGCACCCCTTCCCCGGGGCGGGAACTGAACGCCGTGACCGGCATGTCCACATGGGCGCGTATCGAAAGCATCCGGTTGAGGTGGCCGGTGCCATGATGGTGCACATACCAGCCGATCATGCCGTTGTGACGCGCCTTTCATGGTCGTGCGGGTATCCCCTGACCCTCGTGTCTCTAGCCGTCGTCGTCAGGCTGGAAACGAGATATCCAGCAACCTGGCTGACCGATCGTGGCAGGGCGCCATGCAGATCAGCCAGAAATATGCACGTAACCAGAATTGCGGTCGGGCGTGGCACCCTACGTTGACATGGAAGTCTTCATGCGGTGTGAGATCCCTGACATCCCTGGCGGTCTGGCAACCCTGGCAGGCGCAATCGCAGAAGGGGGCGGCGACATCCATGCGGTGGAGGTGGTGCAATCCGACGTCGACATGGTCATCGACGATCTTTGGGTCGAGACCCGCGATGTCGCAGCCATGCGGTCACACATCGAGGCCTTGGAGGACACCCGAATCATCCATACCGCCCTCTCGCGGGGCATGCCCGGTGACGCCACCACCCGTTTGGCCGCCGGCATCGACGCGGTGCTGTCAGGCGCCATGAGTCCAGCCGATGCGTTACCGACCCTGATCGGAGGGCTACTGCGGGCCGATACGGCCCAGATCGCCCAGCCCAATCACCGGTATGAAAAAGTGAACCGCAAAGTCCTGCGACTTCCGGTCAGCGACGGGGTCTTGGTCTTGACCCGTGAGTACCGCTTCTTGGATGCCGAGACGCAACGGGCACGCCAGATACTGACGGTCTGCGAACGCGCCTGGTCGATAGCCGCCCACGCCTGACCATCTAGGGCACTTTGCCCTGATCCGATAGTACTGTGGATGATAGTATCGCTGGCATGAGCATGGAAGCGGTCCTGTCGTTCCTCGATTCTGAGGTGCCTCAGGCCACCCTTGGGCTGGTGTATGGGCGTCGCCGGATCGGCAAGTCCACGTTGTTGTCACGGGTGGCCAGTGACCGAGGCGGGTTCTACTGGGAAGCGACCAGGACCGCGTCGGCGGTTCATCTCGCACGGCTGGGTGGTGCCATCGGCGCTCACCTGGGAACCGGGCCGCTGCAGCTCGACGACTGGGACGACGCCGTCCGCGCGCTTCTTCGGCTGGGGTCAAGCCCTATTCCGGTCGTCATCGATGAGTTCGGCCATGTCCTTGAGGCCGATCCATCCGTGGCCTCCGTCATCGCCTCGGCACTCGGTCCCGATGCGCGGCAGAGCAACGACAGCCAGGCCCGACTCATCTTGTGCGGCTCCGCCATCGCCATGATGCAGTCCTTGACCAGTGGCCAGGCGCCGTTGCGCGGACGAGCAGGATTGGAACTGCTGATGCGCGCCGACGATCATCGTCAGGCACGCCGGTGGCTTGACACCAACACCTCCTTGGCCCTGGCCATGCGGTTGTACTGCGTTATCGGTGGGGTCGTGGGGTACGCCACCGACATGGTCGACCACGACCTGCCCGTCGCACTCGACGATGTCGACCGCTGGATCGCCCAGCGCGTGCTCTCCCCTGCCGCAACATTGCATCACGAAGCCACAACGCTGCTTGCCGAAGACCCCACGGTGACCCATGCCTCAAACCCCGCCCTGTACCACGCAGTGCTCGGATCGATCGCGCGCGGGTCCCAGACAGCCGGCAGCATCTCATCGCGGGTCCGGCGCCCGGTCTCCAACCTTGCGCCCATCCTCAACCGACTGGTGGACGCCGGATTCGTCGTCCGCCACGACGACCCCATCCGCTCTCAGCGACCCACCTACGCACTGGCCGACCCGTTCCTGCAGTTCCACTACGCGGTGCTGGAGCCGCACACCGCTCTGCTTCGCGACCGTGACGTCTTGCACACCTGGCAAACACGGCTGACCGCGACCTTCGATGCCCAGGTCAAGGGACCGGTCTTTGAGGAGGTGGCCCGCGATTGGGTCAGACGATACGCGGCCGATGAAACCCTCGGGGGCATGCCTACAAACGTCGGCCCCTCTGAAGTGACCGTCGCTGGTGTCGCCCATCAACTAGACGTTGTCGTCGCCGACGGCCAGGCCCAGCCGTCTGACCGTCAGGTGCTGGCGATCGGCGAAGCCAAGTCGGCGGAGATTTTGGAGGTCGCGCATCTGCAGCGTCTTGAACATGCCCGAACGGCATACGGGGCGCGAGCCGCAGACGCCAGGCTGCTGTTGTTCGGCCAGACGATGGACCGGGCCCTGGCGAAAGAGGCCACGTCACGCGATGACGTGGAACTGGTGGACCTCCAACGGCTCTACACCGGCGACTGACCGCAACTCGCCGTCGACGCCCGCGCCATCCATGCGCACACCGGGCCCTCCGCCCGGGCTGGGGGCGTCATGCCCGATCCAGCGTGATGAGGGCAACCACGTCCTCGAAGCGAGCGAAGTCTTCGACGTTCTCGGTCACGATCGTCCTAATGCCATGCGTGAGAATGGTCGCCACCACATTGGCGTCGTGGACCTGCTTTCC
>JBBSNE010000015.1:0-15944 GCA_038232815.1 Euzebyales bacterium
TCCCCCACAGCAACGCCGGCCTCTACGTCCCCCAACTCATCGCCCAACGCCAGATCGTGGCAACGGTCTTCATCGATGCCGGCTTGCCGCCCGCCGCGGGAACAGTTCCGCTAGCACCACCCGGCCTTGTGGATCATCTGGCGACCCTGGCCGATGACGAGGGGATACTCCCCCCGTGGACCCAGTGGTTCGACGAACAAGAGGTAGCACCCCTGTTCCCCGACGCCGCCACACGAGCAAAGGTCGAGGCGGAACAGCACCGCCTGCCCCTGACCTACTTCCAGTCGATGATGGACGTCCCCGGGGGCTGGATCGACCACCCCGCCGCCTATCTAGGCTTCGGTGACACCTACGCCCAGGAACAACAGCAGGCGAACCAGTGGAACTGGCCCGTCGAGGTCATCGGCGGCCACCATCTGCACATGCTTGTGGACCCCGACTTGGTCACTCGCCATCTCATCGCATTGATCGACGGGCTACTCGATCAAGACTGACCCTTGGACGCCACGTACAGCAGGTCCATGGGGTCGCCCTTCAACTCATAGGTCTCGACCGAGGCAAAGGCGGCCTCCTCCAGCGCTGCGATCGCTTTCTCCCGCCCCCACATGTTGCCCAGCCCCGCCCCCTGTTGGGCCAGCGACACGGTCATGCAATGCGCGATAGAAACCCCGTACATCATCGGCGCCCAGGGCAGTTCGGCCCGTTCGGCCAACGTCGGCGGCGCACCCGAATCGATCATCAACATCTGCCCGTCGGCTGCCAACACCCCATGCGCTGCCGCCAACGCCTGGAACGGCTGGGCAAGGTCGTGCACCACATCAAAGGCGGTGACCAGGTCCCAGGGGCCGGCCGGGGGCGCAGTCGCCGATCCCACCTCGAACGACACGTTGTCCAGGGACGAAGCTGCCGCAGTGGCCTCCGCCACCGCCTCTTCACTGATGTCAAGGCCGACCACGGTCGTAGCGGGAAACGCCTGCCCGATCAGCCTGGCCGCGTGTCCCTTGCCACACCCGAACTCAAGCAGTCGGACACCATCACGCAACCGCTCGGACAGCCCCGGCACCTGCGCCAGATAGCTGTCGACCAGCAACGCGTCGTAGCGGTTGCGGGTCAACCGGTCGATGAACTCATCGGAGTCCAGATGCTGCTCGTCATAGGCGATGCCCCCGCCCTCGACAAAGACCCGTTGCAGGTCATCGAGTGACTGCGCGGTGGCGGTCGACATGGTCAGCATCGCCGACAGGTTGTAGGGCGAGGCGCCGACCAAGGCCGCCGCATGTTCGGGGGGTAATGAGAACTGTCCCTCATCGTGGGTCAAGATCCCGGCGCTGACCATCAACCCCAGCCACTCGGTCAGATAGCGCGGCTGCACACCCGACGAAGCAGACAACTCCTCCACGGTCGCCGACGACCCCGCCAGTGCCTCCAACAACCCCAACCGACGGCCCAATTCGAGCATCGTCACCGTCATGGTCGAGGACAGATGGCCGACCAGGGTGCGGGCGAACTCCCCGGCAGCCCTGCGGTCGACCGTCATTGCCGTGCCGCCTTCAGGGCCCGGTCCATCTCACGTTTGGCGGTCTTGGCCGCCTGGTCGTGGCGCTTGTCCACGGTGGACTTACCGACCCCCTCCCCGATCAGGATCTTGGCCTTGCCGTCTTTCCAGTACAACTTCATGGGTACCAACGTGCGGCCTTGCTCTTGGGTGAACGACGCCATCGACTTGATCTGGCTGCGGTGGACCAACAACTTCCGGCGGCGCTGGGGTTCGTGATTGTTGCGGTTGCCGAATTCGTACTCTGCGATCTCGGCGGCATACAACCACAACTCACCATCGCGGATGGTCGCGAATGCCTGGGTGATCGAGGCTTTGCCGGCGCGCAGACTTTTGACCTCCGTCCCCATCAGGACCATGCCGCATTCGTAGGTGTCACCGATCTCGTAGTCGAATCGGGCGCGCCGGTTCAGTGCGATGGTGCTGGAGGAGTCCTTTGACTTGGCCATGGAGGGAGTCAATCAAGAACCATCGACCGACACCATTTTGGCCAACACATCCTCGGCTGCCGCCAGCATCTCGTCAGGGTCACCCTCGGCTTCGACGTCGGGCACCACACCAAGTCCCTCGATGGAATCGCCGCTCGGCGTGTAGTACCGCGCGGTGGTGAACTTGACGCCGGCCCCATCGGCCAGGTCCTGGATGGTCTGGACGGTGCCCTTGCCAAACGTCGTCTCCCCCACGATCTCCGCACGGTCAAGGTCCTGCAGTGCGCCGGCGACGATCTCACTGGCCGAGGCGGAGTTGCCATCGACCAGCACGACCAACGGCAACTCCGGGGCCACCGTCTTGCCCGAGACGTTGCGCTCTTGTGACCCGTCGCGACTGTCGACGCGGACCACCAAACCTTCTTCCGCGAAGAGGCTGACGACATCGACCGCTTCGTTGAGCAGCCCCCCAGGGTTGGATCGCAGATCCAACACCACGCCGGGGACGTCCTGGTCGTCGAACGTCTCAAGCTCATCAGTCATCTGCTCGGCGATGTGTCGGGAGAACTGGGTCACCGAGATGTAGCCGTAGCCTGATTCCAACGTCCTGGAGGCCACCTGTGGCAGGTCCAATTGCCGCAGGGTCAAGGTCAGTTCGCGGGGGCCCTCGTCCCCCTTGTCAAACCCGATGACCCGCTCGGTGCCTTCGTCACCGGCGATCAGCTCGATGACCTCTCCGCTGGTGGTCTCATCCAGTGCGGAGGTGCCGTCGACGGAGGTGATCCGTTCCCCGGCCATGACGCCCGCCTCCTTGGCGGGTGAGCCGGGCAGCACCCCGGTGACGTAGACCCCGTCGCTCTGTTCCTCGATGGTCACACCGATGCCGACGAATTCCCCGTCGAGGTCGGCGTTCAGGGCGATGTAACGCTCCGGGTCGTAGTACACCGCGTACTGGTCGTCCAACGCCTCCAGCAGACCGTCGATGGCTCCGTCGATCAGCAGCTGATCATCGACGTCGTCGACGGCATCGGATTCGATGGCTTCGAAGACCCGCTCGATGTTGCCGAACCCGTCGGCCAGTTCAGCGCCGCCTGATCGGCTTCCGATCCGATAGCCCAGCATTGCGGTGCTGGCGATCAACAGCATGGTCACCACCAGGGCCAAGGCAGAGGTGAAGGGGCCGGGCCGCCGAAAGAAGGCCGTCCGGGAGCGCTTGGGGTTCGGGGGACGTCCGGGATTCAGGGTGTCGCCACCGAGGAACGTCCGGGCAGCCGACAAGGAGTCCCCGGGCGGGGGTGGTGGCGGCGTACCAGCATCTGGAGTTGGTTCAGGATCGGTCATCGTCTGTCCCCAGCCTGCCAGGATCAGCAGCGGGCGTAGGGGGTGTTGCCGACTCTTTACCAGGGGGCCCACATGCGCCGCCTGTCACCGACATCAGATCACAGATATCCGCGAGGGTTCACGGGCGTCCCATTGACACGGACCTCCCAGTGCAGGTGCGGCCCGGTCGAATAGCCGGTTGATCCCACGTAGCCGATGACCTGGCCGGCTGAGACCGATTGGCCGACGCTTGAACCCACTCGGGATTGATGGGCATACAGCGTTGCGATCCCACCGCCGTGGTCGACGATGACCGTGTTGCCGTACCCGCCCCGCCACCCCGCATAGATGACGGTTCCCGCTCCGGCTGCCCCGATCGGGGTGCCGCTGCCGCCGCCGATGTCCATGCCGGCATGAAGTTTGCGAACGCCGGAGATCGGATGGATCCGGTAACCGAACTCCGAAGAGACGCGACCGTTGATCGGCAACAGGAAACGACCACTGCCGACAGCCACCGCATCGCTTGTCCCCGATGATGCAGATCCGCTGCCGGCTGGTGCGGTTGATCCAGCAGCAGCAGCGGCAGCTTGTGCCGCACGCTCGGCCTCGGCTTGGCGTGCGGCCTCTGCAGCGGCAGCGGCAGCGGCCGCAGCCGCCAGCTCGGCTTCGATGCGGTCGGACTCCGCCTGAAACTCTGCGACAAGTTCCTCCGCCGATGCCTTGTCGGCCTCCAGACCGTCCAGGACCGTCTGTTTCTCGGCGGCCCGCGCCTCCACCTGGGCAACCACTGCCTGTTGCGCCGTGACCAACTCCGCCACACGATCGCGCTCCGCCTGGGCGGCGACACGGTCGGAATCTTGTTGGACCTTCAACCGCTCGAGCTCTGCCTCGTCTGCCTCGATGTTGGTGCGCAACACCTCGATCAGCTCAAAGCCCGCCCGATCCTGCAGCGTCAGGGCCTCAAGGTAGGTGCTGGCCTGGGCGAACTCCGCGGCTTCCTGGGCCGTGAACAGTGGCAACATCTCGTCGGCGCGGGCGTTCATGTACGACTGACGAACCCGCGCTTCCAGGGCTGCCTTCTGCAAGTCGAGTTGCTCGCGGGTGTCCCGCAGCCGGATTTCGGTTGCCTCTAGCTCTGCCGTGGTGGCGGTAAGGATGCCCTCCCGGTTCTCAAGCTCCGCCTGGGCCCTGGCCAGTTCGTCGTTGAGGGCATTCAGTTGCCCCTGAAGCTCCTGCTGCTCGGCCAGGATCTCATTCAGTTGGCTGACAGAGATCTCGACCTGGGTGTCCAGCTCGCCAACCTCGGCCTCGGCATCCTCGATCTGGCCCTCGAGTTGCTCCAACTCCTGCTCGGACTGTTCTGTCTCGGACTGGGCATCTGCAGGCAGGGTGCCGAGCGCGGGCAACAAGAATGCGACCAGCGTGATCGAGGAGAGAACACGACGCCACTGATATGGCAGCCCTGCATTTTGCCAGGCCGTCGGCTCAGACACGTGGTGATCTCGGGGAAGAACCGTCATCACGGTCCGATAACCCTAACGTCTCAACGATCGCTTGGCCGTGAACCTCTGTACGGGTCGACCGGCCCTTGAGGGTTACGTAAAACCTAAACGGCCAGGAAGCGACGCAACGACAAAATGCTGACCAGGGCCCCGACGACGATGGAACCGACCAACAACAACGGGAAGATCGCCAGTACATCCGTGGCGTCGACGAAGGGCAGGAACTCAATGGCCTGGCGCAGGTCGTCAACGTAGAAACGCATCCCGGCCAACAACAACAACAAGGCCGCGAACGCCCCGATGACGCTGGCGGTCACCCCTTCGATCACAAAGGGCAGACGGATGTACCAGTTCGTGGCCCCGACCAATTTCATGATGGCGGTCTGCTCTCGGCGTGCGTAGGCCGTCAGTCGGATCGTTGTTGCCACCAGAGCCACAGCTGCAGCCGCGATGAGCAACGCAACGATCAGCACGAACTCCCGGATCTTGCTCATGATCGTGAAGAAGTCATCAAGGATCTCACGGCCGTCGCGAATGGTGTCGATGCCAGGACGGCCATCGAACAACGATGAGATGACCCCGAACTCCTCAGGATCGGTCAGGATCACACGAAACGATGAGGGCAATGCCTCGGGGGTGATGTCCTGCAGGATGGTGGGGTCGTTGGCGAACAACTCCTGGGCATTGGCGAAGGCCTGTTCCTTTGACTCAAACAGCACCTCGTCGACCACCGGTTGGGCACGAAGGTCTGCTTCCAAGGCCTGTTGTTGCTGCGAGGAGATGTCGTCGGTGAGGAAAATCGCAATCTCAACGTCTTGGTACAGGACATCTTGAGCCTTGATGACCTGCCGTTGCACCAGCAGGCTGGCACCGACCATGGTCACGGTGACCGTCACCGTCAAGATGGTCGCAATGGTCATCAGCAGGTTTCGGCGCAGCCCGATTCCGACCTCGCCGAACAGGTACCGCCAACGTGAGGGCATCAGCCGGCCTTACCCCGCAAACCCGTAGGTGCCGCGGACCTGGTCGCGAACCATGTGGCCGTCCTGCAACTCAACGACCCGTTTGCGCATCGAGTCCACGATGTGGGAGTCGTGCGTGGCCATCAAGATGGTCGTCCCGGCACGGTTGATCTGGTCCAGCAGCTTCATGATGCCGACGGAGGTTTCCGGGTCAAGGTTTCCCGTCGGCTCGTCACACAACATGATCCGCGGGCGGTTGACGATGGCCCTGGCGATGGACACGCGCTGCTGTTCGCCACCGGAGAGCTCGTGTGGCAGGGCGGTGTGCTTGTGACCCAGACCCACAACTTCCAACGCATCGGGCACGTCGATCCGAATTTGGGAGGGGGCGTGACCGGTCACCTCTTGGGCGAAGGCCACGTTCTCATAGACCGTTTTGTTCTCCAGCAGTTTGAAGTCCTGGAAGACACACCCCAGTTCACGCCGGAAGGCGGGCACGCGCCACGGACGCATGCCATTGACTTTCTTCCCCGCCACGGTGATCTCGCCGGTGTCGGGTTCCACGTCCTTCAACAACAATTTGATGAAGGTGCTCTTGCCCGAACCGGATGCGCCGACCAGGAAGACGAACTCGCCCTTGTCGATGCCCAACGTCACACCCTGCAGGGCATGGATGGTTTGTTTGTAGGTCTTGGAGACGTGCTCGAAAAGGATCATGAGGTGATGGGGCGTGGTCGGGGAAGAGCCGCCCCCCGAAACTAACACCTACGTGCAGGATTGGCCGGTACCTGGGCATTGGCCAACCGGGGAACAGACCGATGGGCTCAGATGGGCTTGATCGCGTCGAACGGGGTCTTGCAGTTGCGGCAGGAGTGGGTCGACCGACAGGGTGCGGCACCGAACGGTGAATCGGCGCGCGTGTTGCGAGAACCGCAGTAAGGACACGTGACCCCACCGATGGTCAGCAGCGTCTGCCCCGAGCCGGGCGGCGCGATTCCAGTCGCTGAAAGCTTCTTACGGCCCGCTTCGGTGATGCGCTCTGGCCCCCATGCGATGTCGCGGCGCCAGCGCACGTCCACGTCCTCGATCCCGGCGACGGCTCGGGCGGCAGTGATGATGTCGTCGGCGATGTAGGCGGTCGCCGGACAGCCCGAGAACGTCGGCATGACCTCGATCTTGGCCGTTGCACCGTCCACGACGACGGACACGACCATGCCCAACTCGCCGATGGTGACGGGGGGCATCTCGGGGTCCTCGACCCCTTCGACGACGGAACGGACGTCTGCCGTCTGGTCCTGTGGGGTCCTCGTCCTCACCATGTCGCGCCCGGATGTTGTCGAAACAGTGCGGTCATCTCATCCCACATCGGCTCGAAGACAGCGGTGTGCTGACCGAGCCGACCACCGAGTCCGCCGTGGGAATCGATGGCGTCCAACGCCTCGCCCAGACCGAAGCGCTCGTAGTCCGTGGTCATCTCCTTTTCCCAGGCCACGAACAACTCTGGCGTCGGGACCGGCAGGGTCCCGTCATCGACCAATTGCTGCTCAGACTTTAGAGGTTCGAACAGACCGCCCACTTGGCCCAGCACCCGTCGGGCACCATCGACCACCTTCGCCCGTCCGTCCGCGGGTCCGTCCGAAATGCGGCTCAGCCACGCCCGGGCATGGGCCCGGTGCAGGCGTTCCTCTCGCAGGATCGGCCCCAGCACCCCCGAGATGGACGCGTCGGACGAATCCGTCAACGCGTCCAGCCGCAGGTGATCAAACAGGTCGTAGGCGTGCTGACGCATCAACGTGTAGGCCCAGTCACCTGGTTCTTGCTCCAACAGGTTGGCGTGGAAATACTCTTCTGGCGGACGCCCGAAGGCCAACGTGTCCTCGTCCTGCCCAGTCAACTCCTCAGCCACGCCGTACCACATCACTGCATGGCCGATCTCGTCCTGTGCGAGAGAGGAAAAGGCCAGATCCTCCTCCATCGTGGGGGCCACGCCGGTCCAGTGGGAATGCCGATGACCAATCATCAACTCGTCGTCGGCCAGACTGAGCACCAGGGCCAGTCGTGGATCATCCGGCGCTGACCACCCGGCCCTGGTCGCACGCGGAACGTTTGTGAGGCGTTCAGCAGTCGGACTCATATCGCCTCCGAACGATCGCGGCGTCCGCCCCGGGGAGAGGCGGTGTCGGCAGCCGGACCTGGCCGGGCGTTGTCTATACGGACACCCAGTTCTTGGATGCGTCGTTCTGCCCGGCGGCGTTTTGGCCCCAACGGATACCCAGCCGATACCCGGTAGGACTTGTCGGTGTGGGCGATCACATCGGCTGGATCGGTGACCGTGATCAACTCACCACCGTCGTCGATGGCGCAGTTGACCCCCTCACCATGGCGAAAGAATGAGTGTAAGGCGAACCCCAACGCCATCTCACGATCGGGGGCATGGACATATCCGACGGTCTCCCAGTCGGAGTCCTCTCGTCGGCGCTGCAACACCGGATACCGGGCCATCAGTTCGACGCCACCTCTAGCCGTGGCAGGTCCATCAACTCACGGGCCCAGGCGTTGGCGTCGGTCATCCAGATACGCCAACTCAACCGGGTTGCCGTCATGGGTCCGTTGCCCTTGGCGACCTCACGAAGTTCGTCCCAGGAGGGTTCGGTCCACGTCCAGTGGTCAGTGTTGGCGTCATAGGACAACGCCTCGTCCGGCACCGTGATGCCAAGGTCCCACAGCTTCGGCACGTAGCGATCAAAGAACCGTTGGCGCAAGGTCTCGTTGGTCTCGGTCTTGATGCGCCAATGCAACAACCGGTCTTTTTCTGCCGGGGTCTTTGGTCCGAAGAAGTGCATGATCGGCACCCACCAGCGATTCACCGCCTCTTGCAACATGTCGCGCTGCTCGGGTGTGCCTGACGCCAACTCCAACAGAAGGTCCTCCCCATGGCGCTGATGGAAGCTCTCTTCGGCACACACGCGCTTCATCACCCTCGCGTAGGGGGCGAGCGAGGTGGTCAACAGCGCGGTCTGGGTGATGATCGCCGCCCCGTCGACCAAGGATCCGATCACGGCGACATCGCCCCACGACTTGGTCGGATAGTGAAACACGTTGTGGAACTTGGTCCGTCCGTTCAGCAAGTCGGCCAACATGTCCGGGCGCGACTTGCCCAGGTCTTCGGCAACCCGATAGATCATGTGCCCGTGACCGACCTCGTCCTGCACTTTCGCCGTGAGCGACAGCTTGCGACGCAAGGTGGGCGCCCGAGCGATCCATTCGCGCTCGGGCAACGCCCCCATCATCTCGGAATTGGCGTGCATCTCGATGAACTTGATGGCCAGCGTCCGATATTCATCGGGCATCCAGTCATCAGCTTCGACCTGGCCACCTGACTGCACATGCTGGAGAAAGTCGGCGGTACGTCTGTCGAGGTCATCGTCGGTGATCGTGCTCATCGTGCGCCCATCTGGTGGTCCTGCTCCACGCAACGTGTTACAGAAATCTATCCAATCGCAGATAACTGTAACACGTCTAGGAGTTAGACGGAAGGAAAGGATTGCAACGGCCCAGCCTCTGGTCAGGAGGTGTCACCTCCGGACTCTGCTTCGGTGTCACCCCGAGCCAACCACTGCAGGTAGGCGGTCATGAACCCGTCCACCTCACCATCAAGCACCGCCTGAGTGTTGCCGGTCTCGTGTGACGTCCGGTGGTCCTTCACCATCTGATAGGGGTGCAGGACATAGGAACGGATCTGACTGCCCCATTCCACCGACCGTTGCTCGCCTCGCACATCGGCCAGTTCAGCTGACCGCTTCTCTCGCTCCAACTGCGCCAAGCGCGTTTTCAGCAGGGCCATGGCCGTGGCCTTGTTCTGCAACTGGGACCGCTCGTTCTGGCAACTGGCGACCAAGCCGGTCGGGATGTGAGTGATGCGCACCGCGGAGTCAGTCGTGTTAACACCCTGCCCGCCCGGCCCTGAGGAGCGATACACATCGATGCGCAGATCGTCGTCGTCGATCTGCACATCCTCGTTGGCCTCGTCGATCTCGGGGATCACATCGATTGAGGCAAATGCGGTGTGACGTCGGGACTGGGAGTCAAACGGGCTGATGCGAACCAGCCGGTGCACACCGTGTTCAGATCGCAGCCAGCCATAGGCGCGCGGGCCTCGAATGGCGAATGTGGCCGAGCGTATGCCGGCCTCGTCACCCCATTGGGTTTCGTACAGGTCGACCCCGAACCGATGGTCCTCGGCCCAGCGACGCACCATACGCCACAACATCTCCCCCCAGTCCTGACTGTCGGTTCCGCCTGCGCCGGCATGGACGGTGACAACCGCGTCTCTGGTGTCGTACTCCCCGCCCAGCAACACACGAAGTTCCAGTTCGCCGAAGTCAGACGCCAAGCCCTCCAGGGCCGCAGACACCTCATCGGCGGATGCTTGGTCATCCTCCTCCTGAGCCAGTTGGTTCAACACCTCAAGGTCTTCCAAACGCTCCGCGAAGGAGTCATGGACCTTGACGTCGTCTTCGACAGCCGCCAGTTCCTTCGTCACACGCTGCGCCGCGGCCTGGTCATTCCACAGGTCTGGTTCGGCGGCCTCAAGCTGCAGTTCGCTCAGGCGGGCCCGTTTGGTGTCGAGGTCAAAGATACTCCTTGACTTCGTCGAGTTTGGTTCGGTACGAGGCCAGTGCCTCTGCGTGATCAGTAGCCATGTCTGGGTCGAGGCTAGCCGACCCGCCCCACGTTCTGAGCGGCCCAGGGGACGGTGGGGACGGTGGGTAGAGTGTCGTGGCAACGAGGAGGAGTCCGATGACGCCGTTGATCGACGCGACAGAGATGTACCTGCGCACCGTCTGGGAGTTGCATGAAGAGGGTGTTCCGGCCCTGCGCGCCAGACTGGTGGAGCGGTTGGGCGTGTCGGCACCTGCAGTCAGCGAAACCGTACACCGACTGATGACGGATGGTTTGGTCACCCTGGACGACGATCGTTGCGTGCAGTTGACCGCGGAAGGCCGTCACCTGGCGGCCGGCGTCATGCGCAAGCACCGTTTGGCCGAACGGTTGCTGACCGATGTGATCGGACTGGATTGGGAGCAGGCCCACAATGAGGCCTGTCGCTGGGAACATGTGATCTCTGACATGGTCGAACAACGCCTGATCGCTGTGTTGGGCGACCCTGACACGTCCCCGTTCGGCAACCCCATTCCAACCGGGGACGACACCCAGATCTGGTCTGACCTGATCACCGCTCGTGAAGCCGCCAACAAGCAGGTCAGCGGGACAATCGCACGAATCTCAGAACGCCTACAGGTCGACGTCGAGGTGATGCGACATCTGCGTGAACACGGTGTGCTGCCGGGTACCGTCGCGGACTGCACAGCCGCTGGCGGTGGTGTGCAACTCACAATCGCCGGGCGAGACGTACAGCTTGACGAAGCGACAGCTGATCTGGTGTGGATCCAGGCCGCGTAGTGCCGCCGTCACAGCCTGCGCCCCTCGATGTGCCCACCGTCAGCCACACCCACGTCTTGCACCTGGGCCAGGCGACTGACCTGGAGAGTGTGAAGGCCATACTCGCGGCCGCCGGTGCGGAACTGGTGACAGCACCCGTGTTGCGGCGACCGGCCCCCGACAACACCCACCCGTTGGCCTTTCGTGCCGGGTCGCTGGACCACGCCCAACGTGTGGTCGCCGCCCTCAGGCAGACCGCCGACGTGGACGTGGTGGCCGACATCGATGTGGTCCTTGACCGGCACGACGGCGGAAAGCTGCGTATCACCGCCACATCGTCGGTGACGGACCTGGACGACCTGGCCTACGTCTACACACCCGGTGTGGCCAGGCCGTGTCTGGACATAGCGCACGATCCGGCCGCCGCCTATGAGCTGACCATCAAGCGCAACGCCGTGGCCGTCGTGAGCGACGGATCGGCAGTCCTTGGTCTGGGGGACATCGGCCCCCTTGCGGCCATGCCGGTCATGGAGGGCAAGGCCATCTTGCTTCGGGATCTGGCCGGCGTCGATGCCTACCCGATCTGCCTTGACGAACGTGATCCCGATGGCTTGGTCGACATGATCGCCGCCCTTTCCACAGGGTTTGGTGGAATCAACCTGGAGGACATCTCTGCTCCTCGCTGCTTCGAGGTCGAGGGCAAGCTTCGCCAACGCTTGGACATTCCGGTCTTTCACGACGATCAGCACGGCACAGCGGTTGTGGTCCTTGCCGCCCTGATCAACGCCGTCCAGGTGGTCGACAAAAAGATCGGGCCTGACCTTCGGGTCGTCGTCCAAGGCATCGGGGCGGCCGGCATCGCCGTGTCGAACTTGTTGATGGCCGCCGGCGTCACCGATCTTGTCGGGGTCGACCGTGACGGGATCGTCACCGCACGCCGCAAGGATGCGCGGGACCCCATCTTCCGACGGTTCGGCAAGCAGACCAATCCACGGGATCTGACGGGGGCGAAGGCGCTGGCCCTGCGCGACGCCGACGTGTTCATCGGCTTGTCGGGCGGCAACACGGTGACGGTGGATGAACTGCAGTTGATGGCGCCGGATCGGATCGTGTTCGCCATGGCCAACCCCACGCCTGAGATTGACCCTGTCATTGCCCGCCGCCACTGCGCCGTCGTTGCCACTGGTCGCAGCGACGTTCCCAACCAGATCAACAATGTGTTGTGTTTCCCGGGGTTGTTCCGCGGGTTGTTGGACGTCCGTGCGTCAACGGTCAACGACGATGTCAAGCTTGCCGCCGCCGGTGCCATCGCTGGAATCGTCGCTGATGCGCAACGGGGTGCGGACATGATCATCCCGTCTGCACTGGACCCGCGCGTGGTGCCCGCTGTGGCGGCTGCGGTTGCGGCCACCGCAACCGCCACGGGCGTTGCCCGCACCGCGTGACCGACGTGGCCGACCAGCCAGACCCGCGGCTGGCCCCCACCATCGCGGCGGTGACCACAATCGACCCGGTGGACCGTCGAGAAGCCGCTTCACAGCGAGAGATCCTGCGCGCACTCACCATGTTGTCGGCCCCGTTTGATCAGACAGCGGCGGTCACCCATGTGACCGGAAGCGCCGTCATCGTCGGGTCCCGCGGCGTCGTCTTGCATCTGCACAAACGCTTGAAACGCTGGTTGCAGCCGGGCGGTCATCTTGATGGTGGGGAATGGCCACACGACGGCGCGACACGAGAATCCCATGAGGAAACCGGACTGACGGTTTGGCATCCGCCCACCGGTCCGGTGCTGCTGCATGTCGACGCCCACGACGGGGGCCGGGGCCACCGACATCTGGACTTGCGCTATGTGTTGTTCGCCGGGGACGCCGATCCCAGCCCGCCCCCTGATGAGTCCCAGGACTGTCGCTGGTTTGACCTCGATGATGCCACCGCCATCGCCGATGCGGGGTTACGGGGCGCGCTACGACGACTACGAAACCTGGACAGGTTGGAAATAGTCGTTCGGCCATGGCCTAGCTAGCCAATATGGGCCATGATGATGACGATGCCCGTCCCCGCCGGAGAGCACCGCATGCCGCTGAGCGACCTCAGCCAGCGCGCCTTGCGCAGACTTGCACGACAGGCAGATGCCCACCGACGCCATGACCTTGCGTCATTCGAGTCGTTGGCGGCGGATCACCACCTCTCCATGCGCCACCTGCGTCTGATCGCCGACGCATGGGCCGAGGGGGGCCGCTCAGGCCTGCAGGCAATCGGCCCCGCTCAACCGCTGCAGGACTGGCAGCCCATCGTCCGGGCAGAGGCCATCATCGAGACGTGGCGGCGGCATCATTTCCCATTGGATGTCTTTGAGACAACGGCATGGCGAAACAGGGTCACGGTCCACTGGCTGATCCCAGCCGTCGACCGTACCCAGGCAGTGCAGCGCCATCCTCTGATGCAGTTGCGCCGCACCGAGAAGGGACGGTGGCACCTGTTTCGCCGAGCCTCCCAAGGTGAGTGGTGGCCCGTCATCGTCCGGGGCCGACGAAAGCGCCAGGCGTTGTCAACCTGTTTGGACGTCGTGCGGACCGACGCCACACGGCAGTTCTGGGGCGACAGCGGACCTCCAGTGGACCTGGCGCACGGCGATGCCGCCCCCTATGTCCCGTCGCAGTGGTGACGACCCCCGGCGTGAATCACAACGCATCGCCCAACCACGCCGTCAGATGATCCGCGACGTCTTGTAACGCCTCATCTTCGCTACCGGCGTCGGATCTGCGGACGTGGAAAGAGTGGTCTGCGCCCTCGATGACGTGAAATGACGCCAACCCGTCGGGGACGTGGGACCGGATGTTGTCTTGCATCGTCACCACCGGCGCCAGGGCGTCACGACTGCCGCTGATGAAGACGATGGGCACGTCCAGGTCGGGCCAATGCCCGACTCGAAGGTTGTGCGGCCGGCCAGCGGGATGCAGTGGGTAGGCAAGGCACGCCACCCCGTCGATGCGGAGTTCGTCCGCAGACGCGGCGGCGACCATGCTGGCGATCCGTCCACCCATGGAACGACCGCCGATGACAAGCTTGCGCCCCGATCCCATGCGCGGCCGCAATGCGTCGATGACGTCACGCCAGGCTGACTGCAGGCGGGACGCGGGGTCAGGCCGTTTTCGTCCGACCTCGGTGAAGGCGAAATTGAACAACGCCGTCGGATGACCGGCGTCGACCAGGTCCGTGGCATGACGGCGCATGTGCCGGTGCGTCATGTCCGTACCTGCGCCATGGGCCAAGATGACACCCGCGGCCTGAGGATCCCGGCCCGGCCAGACGATGGCAGAGGTGGTGGCTGCCGCTTGTGGCCCGGTCAAGGCGACGCGGACCTGCTGGGGACCTGCTGCCCTCATCCACGTGATCCTACGGGTACCGTCATCGCTTCGTGTTCCGTCGATTGGGTGTCCTGACGGCGTGGCTGCTGTTGGCGGTCATGCTGTATCTGCTGGTCAACTTCGCGTTGGTGTGGCGGACATCCTCCCGTGATCTGGCCCGACCGGCAGAAGCCATCCTGGTCCTTGGGGCTGCGCAGTACCAGGGTCGGCCGTCACGTGTCTTCCAAGCACGCCTGGACCATGCCGTGAACTTGTACAACCAGGGGTTGGCGCCCGTCATCGTGGTCACGGGCGGCAAACAGAGCGGGGATGCGCTCAGCGAATCCAACGCCGCCTACAACTATCTGCGCCAGCAAGGGATCGCGGAGACCGCACTGCGTCAAGAGGTGGACGGCACCACGTCGTATGAATCTGTGGCCGCGTCCGCACGGATTTTGGAGCGGGAGGGGATCGACGACGTGATCCTGGTCAGCGACGGGTGGCACCTGGAACGCAGCGCCGCCATCGCGCGCGACGTCGGTCTGCACCCGCTTCCAAGCCCGACGCCGACGTCCCCCTACTCACAGGTCGGGGCGCTGCGACAGATGCTTCGCGAAACGGCGGGCGTGGCGCTGGGACGGCTGATCGGGTTTCGTCGCCTGGAACGTCTGACCGACCTTGCAGCAACCGACGGCTAGCAGGGGCTTCGCCCCAGCCCCACTGCCTCGAGCCCGCCTGCGGCGGCGCTCATCCCCGTTCCGACTGACGAAGCTCGCTGCACTCGCCGTCAGTCGGCGAAGTACTGCAGCAGGGCGTCATGGATCAGCCCGTTGCTGGCCAGGCCGGACCCGCTGCCGGCTGTCTGTTGGCCTCCGTCCAGGCTGGTGAACACCCCGCCGGCCTGCTGCATGATGACCGGTACGGGGGCCAGATCCCAGACCGCTGCCCCCGGGTCGACCATGGCGTCGACACGACCGGTGGCAACAAGGGAGTATCCGTAGCCATCGCCCCAGGTTCGCCAGGTGAACGGCGCCTCGACCATCTGTGACGCCAACGACGGGGGCCACCATTCCAGGCCACTGGTGGTCACGTAGGCCCGCGCCAACACATCCACCGTCGACACCCGCGCCGGGGTGTCGTTGTGAAAACAACCGGCGTCCCGTCCGGCCCAGGTGGTTTCGTTCAGCGCGGGACAGTTGATCACACCGACCAGGGGACCGTCTGGATCAGCACAGGCGACCAGATTGGAAAACAACGGCACGCCGTGGACAAAGGACTTGGTGCCGTCGATGGGATCCAGGTACCAAATCCGGCCCGAGGTGCCCCTGGTGTCATCGTGCTCCTCCCCCACCACGGCGTCGGCCGGAAACCGATCGGTGATCAGTTCA
>JBBSNE010000016.1:0-15901 GCA_038232815.1 Euzebyales bacterium
CAGGGCGGCCATCCGCGAAACGGTGTGGCGCCGCCGACTGCTGATCATCGTGACGAAGAACCCGCCGACCAACCCCGCGAACAAGCCCGCCACGATGGCCTCGCTGCCGACCAGGTAGGCGCCGTACACCATCACCGGCAGGGCCACCAATGCCGTCACGGTGGGCGGCCGGGCTTTGCTGATGGCAAAGGCCGCATCCAACTCCAACAGCCCGATCCCGACCACGACCGAGATGAAGGTCAAGAACAGCAACGGATGCACCAAGAGGCTTCCGACGAACATCACGGACAGCACCAGTCCAACCCCGACGGCAACAGGCAGGTTTCGTCCGCCTCGTGGCGTTGCGGCGGCGGGGAGATCACCCGTCGGATCGGTCAAGGCCATCGTGCAGGTAAGGCCATGGTGGAGCCGCGGTCGTCTCAGACCTCCAGCAGTTCCGCCTCCTTGGACTTCAGCAGCTCATCGATTCGGTTGGTGGCGGCGTCGGTACGTTTTTGCAGGTCGTCTTCCGCACGACGCAGGTCGTCCTTGGTGATGTCACCCGCGCTCTCCATCGACTCAAGATCGCCCTTGGCTGCGCGGCGGCTGTTGCGCACGCCGACGCGTCCGTCCTCGGCACGCTCCCGTGCCACCTTCACGTACTGCTTGCGGCGCTCTTCGGTCAGTTCCGGCAAGATCACCCGAATGACGATGCCATCATTTGATGGGTTCAGGCCAAGATCAGAGGTCATGATCGCCTTCTCGATGTCGCCCAAGGCACTGCTGTCATAGGGGGACACCATCAATACCCGTGCCTCGGGGGCGGTGACGCCGGCGATCTGCTGCAACGGGGTGGCGGCACCGTAGTACTGCACCTTCAAGTCGGTCAGCAACTGCGGGTTGGCACGTCCGGTGCGGATTTTCGCGAACTCGTCCATGGTGTGCTCGACGGCCCCCTGCATCTTCAGTTCGGCGTCGTCCAAGATGTCATCGATCACAACCATGGCCCTTCTTGAGTCTCACTGAGCGGTGTCACGCAACAATCGTACCGATCGGCTCCCCCGAGACGGCTCGGCGGATGTTTCCCTTCGTCAGCATGTTGAACACGATGATGGGCAGACCGTTGTCCATGCACAATGAGATTGCGGTTGCATCCATCACCTTCAACCCCTCCTGCAGCACCGTGATGTAGGACAACTGGTCGTACTTGGTCGCGTCCGGATGGATGCGAGGGTCGGCGTCATACACCCCGTCGACCTTGGTGCCCTTGAAAATGGACTCCGCACCGATCTCCAAAGCGCGCTGCGCAGCGGCCGTGTCGGTTGAGAAGTATGGCGCCCCCAAACCCGCGCCGAAGATCACTATCCGACCTTTCTCCAGGTGTCGGATCGCCTTTCGTCGGATATAGGGCTCGGCAAGTTCCTGCATGGCCACAGCGGACTGGACCCGTGTCGCGACACCGCGTTTTTCACAGGCGTCCTGCAACGCCAGGGCGTTGATGACGGTGGCCAGCATTCCCATGTGATCGGCGCTCGAACGGTCCATCCCTGTGGCCGACAGTGAAGCCCCCCGAAGGATGTTGCCGCCGCCGACGACGACGCCCATCTGCACCCCCATCTCTGCGACCTCGACCAGTTGATCGGCGAACGAACCGATGATTCCAGGTGAGATCGCCGTCGTGTCATCGGCAAAGGTTTCACCTGACAGCTTCAACAACACGCGTCGGTAGGCCGATGACATGAGAGAAGGTCAGCCGATCTGAAATCGGACGAAACGGCCCACTTCGATCTTTTCGCCCGTGCGGGCACTGGCCTCGATGATCATCTCAGCAACGGTCTTGTCGGGGTCTTTCACGAAGGGCTGGTTCAACAACACCTGGTCTTTTAACATCGCGGCGACGCGTCCCTCGACGATCTTGTCGATGATGTGCTCCGGTTTGCCCTCTTCCTCCGCCTGTTGCTTCGCGAACGCTCGCTCTTTTTCCACAAGGGCCGGATCCACCTGGTCTTCACTGACCGCGACGGGCTTTGAAGCGGCGATGTGCAGGCAGATGTCCTGGGCCAACTGGCGAAAGGATTCTTCCTTGGCGACGAAGTCGGTCTCACACAACAGTTCCGTCATCACGCCGACCTTGGCGGGCATGCCGGGGGTGGGGGTGTGCAGATAGGCATGCACGATCCCCTCGGATGCCGTTCGTTCGCCCGCACGCTGTTGGGCCTTCAAACCGGTCTTGGCCCTTACGATGTCAGCGGCTTGGTCGAAATCCCCGGCGGCTTCGACCAATGCGTTCTTGCAGGCCATCATCCCGGCGCCGGTGGCTTCCCGTAGCGCCTTCACGTTTGCGGCCGTGATGGTCGTGTCGCTCATGATTCCTCAGTGTCCGTCGTCGCCTCAGCGGCATCTGCAGTGCCGTCATCAGCAGTGGGGGCGTCAGGGGTGGTGTCATCTGCAGGGGCGGCGTCATCTGCGGGGCCGTCATCTGCAGGGGCGGCGTCATCTGCGGGGCCGTCATCTGCAGGGGCGGCGTCATCTGCGGGGCCGTCAACAGCGGGGGCGTCAACAGCGACAGGCTCGGCATCCGCACCTTCGACGGCACCGGCGGTCTCAGCTGCCGCCGCGCCGGCTGCGGCCGCAGCCGAGGCGGCCTCCTCCTGCTGCAGTGCGATCTCCCATTCGGCCAGCGGCTCTGCTGCCTGCTCGGTCTTACTGGTCGCCTCCTCAGGGGAGGACACCGCTGCAGCCTGTTCGGCGACGACGTCCTCGCTGCTGCGCGACGCACGGCGGGAGTACCCGGCTGCACACGCATCAGCCATGAGATGGGTCAGCAGGGCACCCGAACGAATGGCGTCGTCGTTGCCGGGGATGACGTAGTCGATGACGTCGGGGTCGCAGTTGGTGTCAACAACCGCGACCACGGGAATCCCCAGTCGATTGGCCTCGGTCACCGCGATGTGCTCTTTGACGGTGTCGACGATCCACACGGCCGAGGGCAGTTTGGTCATCGTCCGTATGCCGCCCAGGTTGCGCTGCAACTTGTCCAGCTCGCGGGTCAACAACAGCCCCTCCTTCTTGGTCAGCAGTTCGATGGTGCCGTCGTTGACCATGTCCTCGAGTTCCCGCAGCCGGGCGAGGCGGGTCTTGATGGTCTCGAAGTTGGTCAGCATCCCGCCCAGCCAACGAAAGTTGACAAACGGCATGCCGACCCGCAATGCCTGTTGTTCGACTGCTTCTTGGGCCTGCTTCTTGGTCCCGACGAACAGGACGGTGCCTCCACCGGCCACGGTGTCTTCCACAAACTTGTAGGCCTTCTCAAGCAGTCCGACGGTCTGCTGCAGGTCAAGGATGTAGATGCCGTTGCGTTCTCCGAAGATGTAGCGTTGCATCTTCGGGTTCCAGCGGCGGGTCTGGTGGCCGAAGTGGACACCGGCCTCTAACAGTTGTCGCACGGTGACGACGCTCATGAGTGCTCCTTGGGTTCGCGGTTTGGCCTTGCGCACGTGCCGGGCCGGTGCATGACCGCAGGGTCGTGCGCCGGCGCCGGTAGGCCTCCACCCGGGGGTGGACCGCAGGCCTGTCCGTGCGCTGTGTGATGAATGATGCGTGCGAAGTGCCGAGACAGGCGTCGCGGCGTTGGCGCAGGCATACGCCCGGGCACGCACATAGGCGCGGTCCGGGCGGTGAGAAGACTGTACACGCACCCCCGGTCGCCCCGCCACCGCTGTGAGGCGCCGCGGGTGTGGGCCGAGTTCTTTGTGAGAGGAGGACAAGACGTCACACTCAAGCCCTACGGTCAACGTCGTTGGACACCTACCTGGTGGTCAGGCGCAATGTCCAACGACTCAGCAGGGTCAATGGGTCGATGTAGTTGCCGGCCATGATCGCGCCCCAGTCCAGGTGGACGGCGGCATCGTCCAAGACGCCGATGGGTGCGCCGGCGGGGATCGTGACACCGGTGTCCACGCGGGCCGTCAACGGTCCGTAGGTCGTGCGCAGTCCCCCGCCGTGATCCACGGTCACCCAGCCCACCCGGGCGACCTGCCCAGAAAAGCTGATCCGGCCCGACAAGGCGGCATGGACCACCTGCCCACCCGTGGCGGCCAGATCGACACCGCGGTGACCCGGTCCGTAGGGACCAGTGGGCCGATCAAATGGCCGTATCACCTGCCCCGGGACGGGGCGAACAGCGCCAGAAGGATCATTCGCCGCCCATGTGACAGCCCCCGTTTGTCCCTCTTGCGCCGCCTGGGAAGGCGCGGTGGCCACAACCATCAGCGCGACGATCCCCAGCGCAATCCCTGTCCGAATGATGTGGTGAGACGCATGGCGCGACATCTGCATCCTCTGACCGTACGTAATCCCGCTGAGCGCCGACGACGCGGACCGCCGTCGCTGTGGATAACTATCGCGTGCGGGCGATCATCTTGGTGCGCAGTCCCAACACGGCCTTGGTGTGAATCTGGGAAACACGTGACTCTGTGACTCCCAGCACCTCACCGATCTGTGCCAGTGTCATGCCCTCGAAGTAGTACAGCACGATCACCGTCTTCTCGCGATCCGACATGTGATTGATCGACTCCGCCAGGATCTTTCTGACCTCCGCGTCGTCGAGGGCTTTTTGCGGGTCAGGGATACGACGATCGGTAAGCGTGTCCACCAATGACTGGCGCATCCCGTCCTCGCCGGTCAGCAGTTCATCCAAGGCAGCCAATGAGGTCAGTGACACCTGCGTCAGCACCTGCCGCAGGTCATCGATGTCCATGTCCAGTTCGGCCGCCAACTCCTCTTCGGTCGGCGTACGATCCAACTGCTTTTCCAAGGCGGCCAGGGCACGCTCCACCCGCTTGGCCTTGTTCCGGACGCTGCGGGGGATCCAGTCGATGGATCGGAGTTCATCGATGATCGCCCCCTTGATGCGGGTGATGGCATAGGTCTCGAACTTGAAACCCTTGGACAGGTCAAACTTCTCCAAGGCATCGATCAAGCCGAACATGCCGTAGGAAACCAGATCCGCGTGTTCCACAGAGTTCGGCAGACCAACGCTGACCCGGCCCGCGACATATTTGACCAATGGCGAGTACTGCAGGATCAACCGTTCGCGCGCGTCCTCGTCCTCGTCAGTTTTGAAACGTTCCCACAGCGCAACGACAGCCGGGTCCATTCCTGACCCCGCTGACACCTGAGAGACTGCTTCAGAAGACACCTAACCCAGCAGTGTAGGGGTCGCGAACCGATCTGTGCTGCGCCTTTGTGTGATGTCATGCTCGCGGATGGGACTGGGTGTACACCGACCGTAAGTGCTCCTTCGAAACGTGGGTGTAGGTCTGGGTGGTTGCCAGCGCGGCGTGTCCCAACAACTCCTGCACGCTCCGCAGGTCGGCCCCACCCTCCAGCAGATGGGTTGCATAGCTGTGGCGCAGCGTATGAGGACTGACATGGCCCACCCCCGCGCGAAGAGCCCGGGCGCGGACCATTCGATAGACCTCTGACCGACCTATACGTAGCCCGTGGCGGGACAGGAACACGGCCACATCGCTGTCTGCAGATGGTGTTGCCGAGCACTGGTTGAGCAGTTTGGGCTGACCCTGATCAAGCCAGCGGTGCAATGCGGTCACTGCGGGCGTCCCCAGCGGTACCAATCGCTGTTTGTCGCCCTTTCCGTGCAAGCGGGCCTGGGCCTGCACCAGGTCCACGGCCGAACGATCCAAGGCCACCAATTCACTCACCCGCGCCCCGCTGGCGTACAACAATTCCAATATGGCGGTGTCACGCAACTGCAGTGCATCGTCGCCGTCTGCGTCTGCGATCAGTGCCGCGACCTGGTCGGTCCGCAACACCTTCGGCAACCGCCGATCCATCTTGGGCGCATCCAACATGGCCGCCGGGTCGATCATCACCAGCTCTCTGCGCTTCGCCCATGCGAAGAAGGTTCGCAGCGCGGCCCGCTTCCGACCGATCGAGGACCGAGCCAACCCGTCGCTCCGGCGTTGTCCGATGAACCGTCGCAGAACCTGCAACGTCACCTCGTCGGGATTGATCGCAAACTCTGCGCACCAGCACGCCAACTCGGTGACATCACGTCGGTAGGCGTCGACCGTATGCGTGCTCAGGCCACGTTCAGCGGCCAGATGATGAACGAAGTCCGACACAGCGGTTGACCACGGCGACGGGTCGGGGTCACTGCGAGCGATAAAGGACGACGGTTCGGACATCACAGAACACGGTACGGTCTGGGTGTGAGAATGCGCACAAGGCACCGCAGACGAACTGTCCGCGATGGCCTGTCATGACAGGACGGATGGCGACCACGCTGGTTGTGTCGGCCCTGCTGGCGGGGGCGTGCCAGCTGACTGACCCAGACACCGCAACTGTTGACCCGACGCCGACGGTGGCCGCGTCACCCCATGTGGCTGATGCCACCGCGGCACCCTCACCGACCGGGCCACCGGCATCGACCTCGTCGTCTGAAGCGCCTGAAGTGTCTGATGCGCCTGACGTGCCACATGATCTGGCCGACTGTTCAGCCGTCCAGGTCGCCGCCATCGATGAGGTCATCGGCAACCAACTGCAGGCCTTCAGTGCCGGCGACTACGCCGAGGCGCTTGCGTGGACCACACCGGGGTTTCGCCGTGGCTTCAGCCCAGAATCCTTCAGGGAGATGATCACTCAGGAGTTCCCCGTGCCAGCCGCCGCCACCGATCATGAGGTCCTCAGCTGCACGGTCGTCGACCGACTGGCCGTGACAACGGTCGAGGTGACCGGACCGGCAGGCCAACAATCACTGGAATACGGACTGCAATTGGTCGAAGGGACTGGATGGCGCATCGGTGGCGCCCTACCCCTGGGCGGTCCAGCCACAGGTGACACCATCATCTGATCCGGACGACCCCGCCGGACCCTCGAGTCACCCTGCCTGCCTCCTCCAGCGTTGACAGGGCGACCAACACATCTCGCGTGCTGAGTCCCGTGGCGTTGGCAAGCGCCGAGGGGGAGGCCGGCGTCGGCCCCGTCAGCGACAACACCGCGGCAGTACGCGCATCCACTGGAGGGTCAGCAACCGACGCCGACGTGGGCGGTACCGACATCTGGATCTCGGTGCCGAACAGACCCATGACATCTGCGGCATCCCGAACCGGGATGGCACCGTCAGCCAGCAGTCCCAGGGCTCCGATGGCCGCGGTGTTGCTCGGGCTCGACGGCACAACCAACACCGGTCTTCCGATGTCGTTGCAGAGGTTGGCGGTGCTCAGGGCGCCGCTACGGGCGCCAGCTTCGATGACCACAACCGCATCCGCCAATCCCGCCAAGATCCGGTTGCGATGAAGAAATTGCGTGGGCCGGCGGACGCCTCGGGAGGGGGCATATTCACTGACCACGCCCCCACTGTCGCCGACGGCTTGGCGCAATTGCCCGCTATCGGCCGGATAATCGATGTCGTGACCGGTACCGAGCACGCCCACTGTTGGCCCGCGACCCTTCAGGGCGCCACGATGCGCGGCCTGATCAATCCCTCGTGCCATGCCCGATACCACTGTGAACCCGTGCCCAGCCAGGTCGTTGGCGATCCGTCCTGCCAACCGCAGGCCGTCCAGCGTAGGTCGTCGCGTGCCGACGATCGCCACAGCGGGACCCGGGGGTAGCGGACCGCCGCGGAGCCGTAACCACAGTGGTCCGCCGAAGCCCCAGGTGTCAGCCAATCGCTGCGGCATGCCCCGTCCACACACCAACACTGTAGCGACGGACGTCGACTCGTTCGGTGGGCCGGTTGGGACCACATCTGGCTGTGTCTCCAGCGGTAGGCGCGCCTGCCGGGTCAGTTCCTCGACGACACGTGTGGGCGGGGCGTCCAGTCCCAGACGTCGTCTGACCGCAGCCAGATGCTCCGGTTCGGTCCCGTGGCGCAACAGCGCCTCGACCTGCGCCTGCAACAGGTCGTGGTCGGGCGTGGGGCTGGTCATGCCGCGATCTCCCAGACCCGATCCAGACGGGCTCGGTGCGACACGGCCTCGTGGGCGTCAGCGCTCATGATCCGCGCGGTGCCCGAGAGGTCGGCACAGGTTCGTGCAACCCGCAGGGCACGATCAAACCCACGGGCGCTGAGCCGCCCGCTGCGAACGGCTCGTACCAACACGTCCAAGACCTCTGGGTCTGCGGTGGACCGAATCACATCCAGCGGCGCCCGAGCGTTCAGCCACGGTCCGCGGTCCGCAGCCCGCGCGCGAGCCCGTGCAACCCGCCGGGCCACGACCTCGGTCGCTTCGTTGTGCGCTGTATCGGCCAACGCAGCCGCCGGCACCGCTTCGATCAACGGCGCCAAATCGAAGCGGTCGGCCAATGGCCCGGTCAGCCGAGCGCGATACCGTTCGATCACATCGAAACGGCAACGGCAGCCAGAGCGCGCGGGTCCGCACGGACAAGGATTGCTGGCGGCAACCAGCAAGAATTCGGCGGGATACGTCACGGTTCCAGCCGTGCGAGCCAATCGGACGACCCCTTCATCCATCGGCTCGCGCAGTCCGTCCAACGTGCGACGACTCCATTCGAACAACTCATCGAGGAACAACACACCGTGCGTCGCTTCGCTGACCGCACCGGGACGGGCGATGCCGCTGCCCCCACCCAGTAGCGCGGCCGCCGATGCGGAATGGTGCGGCGCTGCGAACGGGATGTCCCGCGGTAGTCCGGCAGCAGGCTGCAATCGTCCGGCCACAGATGCAACCGATGCAACCGTCAATCCCTGCGTCGCATCCAGTGGCGGTAACAATCCGGGAAGCCGGCGCGCCAACATGGACTTTCCCGCCCCGGGAGGTCCCAGCAGCAACAGATGGTGTCCGCCCGCGGCCGCAACCTCAAGCGCTCGTCGAGCTTCTGGTTGGCCTGCGACGTCTGCCAGGTTCGGGCCGGCCCGGGGGCTGTCACTCAGACCGACCGCGTGGGGCGGATCGGGCCGTCGCTCCCCCTTGGCGACCGCGATGTAATCGCCCAGGCTGTCCACGGCCACGATGGTCCGCACGCCTGCCACTGTGGCCTCGGCGCCGTCCTGGGCCGACACCGTGGCGTGGTCCAACCCCAACACGCTGGGCAGGACCCCCGGCACGCCCCGTATCTGCCCGGTCAATGCCAACTCACCCAACAGCACGTCGTCGCCGGCAGGCACCTCTCCCAATGCCCTCAGTACCGCCACGGCGATGGCCAGGTCATAGCGGGCCCCACGCTTGACGACATCCGCCGGGGCCAGATTGACCAGCACCTTGCGCTGACCCACCCGGTGACCACATGCCCCCAGGGCCGCACTGACCCGTCTGCCGGCTTGGATGCCTGCATTTCCGCTGATTCCCAGGACAGTGAAGCCGGGCAATCCCTGACCGATGTGTGCCTCGATCCGGACACGGTGGGGATTCAGCCCCAGCAGAGCCACGGAATGGGCTATTCCGACGTTCACCACACCCCCCTGAGGTGGGACACAATCGTGCTGGGATGCCCCGGGGCAACCGGTGCGTCAATTGTGATCACGTCACCCCGGACGGGTCCGTGATGGGGGTTGGCCTGCAGATACAAACCGGTCAGACGTCGCAGGCGCCGTCGTTTGTTCCATCCGACCGACTCCGCCGCCGTTCCCGCGGTTGCCGTCCGGCGGGTACGCACTTCGATAACAGCAAGTGTTCGCCCGTCCAGGGCAACCACGTCCAGTTCCCCCCTGACGTCCTCGACCGAGGTACGCCAGTTGCGTGTGACGATCTGGAGCCCGGCAGAGGTCAGATGGGTGACAGCCAGGTCCTCGCCGGCCGCCCCCAACAGTTGTCGTCGATGCATGCCGTCAAACGGTAGACCGGACGCTCAGCGTCCCGAGGCCAAAGTCGACTTGCCTGTGGACAACGTCAACAGAGGCAGACCGCCTAGAACAAGCCGGCGGCCCATCCGATCAATGCCCCGATCACCACGATGGCGACAAGCAGCAGACCGATGTCTCGAGCTTTTGAATCTCGGTACCGGCGGGTGGCATTGAATCCCATGACGTCGACTCTAGCGGTCACCAGGGATAGTCGGGGATGGGCAGTGAGCCCGCCGAGGCGGGCGGCCAGATGGTCATAAACGCACGTCCGAGCAAGTGGGTGCGAGGAATCTGACCCAGCCCGTAGCGGCTGTCCGCGGAATTGGGCCGGTTGTCCCCCATCACGAAGTAGTGCTCGGGAAGCACCCTGACCGGCCCGAAATCTTGCAGATCCGGTCGCGACAGGTAGCCGCCGTCAGTCGCTGGCGACTCGGGCAACCGACGACCGTTGATCATTACGACACCTCCGGCCATCTGCACCGTATCGCCTGGCAACCCGATGATTCGTTTGATGAAGTCCCGCTCATCGCCCGCCGTCAATCCCAGGTCGGCGGCCACGCCTGCCACAGGATTGCTTGCATCCTCCTCACCGTCCCCCGCAGGGTCGTCGTCGCGGAACACTACGACCTCTCCTCGCTGAGGTTCGCGATACAGATACGCCGTTTTGGTGATCAGCACCCGGTCCCCGATCAGCAACGTCGGCTCCATCGATGCGGAGGGGATGAAGAAGGCTTGGATCACCAAGGCCTTCAAGGTCAACGCGATGATCAGGGAGACGATGACCAGAACCGGCAGTTCGGCCCAGAAACCTCGCACCGACGCGGAGGCCTGGCGGGAAGATGACGTCACCGACGTAGCGGCGCAGCCCTGGCTAGGCCCGCATCAGTTGACGCGCTTCTCCTTGATCTTGGCCTTCTTCCCGACCCGGTCGCGCAGGTAGTACAACTTCGCGCGTCGCACCTTTCCGTGTCGCACCAACTCGATGTGATCGATGATCGGCGCATGGACCGGGAAGATCCGTTCCACTCCTATACCGTTGAACGAGATCTTGCGGATGGTGAACGTTTCCCGTGCGCCGCTACCACTTCGGGCGATGACATCACCTTCGAACAGCTGAATTCGGGTGCGCTCACCTTCGGTCACGCGCACATGAACCTTCAGGGTGTCGCCAGGTCCGAACTCGGGGATGTCGTCCCGCAACGTATCGATGTCGACAAGGTCAGTAGGGTTCATCGTTGCTCGTGCTCCAGGCAGAACTCAACAGGCCCGCGGGCCGCATGTCTGCAGACATAGAAAGATTGCGCCGATGCAGCGCGAACGACGAGGGTACGGTGCCCACCACATACCGTCAACCGGACTTCGTCGACCCTCATGACGGCACGGGGGTCTCCCCCACCCCCGGATAGTCATGGTCAAGGGCAAAGGTCGCGTCGCCAGGTGGCCACAGGATGACAAATGACCGTCCGACGATGTTCTCTTTCGGAATGGTGCCCAGGGTGAAGCGGGAATCCAACGAGTTGCCTCGATTGTCACCCAGCATGTAGTACTCGTCGTCAGGAACCACCACGGGCGGAAAGTCTCGAATCTCCGGCCCCGCATACGGTTCGGTCAGAGGCATGCCGTTGATGTGCACGACACCCTCGATCACCTCGACTGTCTCACCCGGTAAACCGATGACCCGCTTGATCAGGTCGCGATCCGCATCGGGTTTCGACAGCCCTATGCCTTCCAGGAACGAACGACCAGTCTCAAGCAGTGAGAATCCCTCTGCTTCAAGCCCCGGACGTCGAAAAACAATGATCTCACCTCGTTGTGGATCCCTGAAGCGATAGCTGACCTTCTCGACCAAAACCCGGTCGCTGACCTGGAGGGTCTCAAGCATCGATTCGGAGGGGATGAAGAACGCCTGCAGCAACAACGATTTGATGACGAATGCCAGGACCAGGGCCACGACGAGCAACTGCAAGAACTCAGCCAGCCCCGATAGGAACGAACGGGCAGCACTTCGTCCTTCCTCACCGACGTCCTGTTGCACCGGGCTGTCCGAAAGCGCTGCGGGAGGCGTGTCCAACGGCGGCCGGCCGGCGTCGCTCATCGTAGACCCAACGATTGCGTCCCGACCAGGTCGGGTCGGACCAGGCGGGTGCGGGCCCACGACTGTGCTCGACGCCAGTCAGCGATTCGACCATGATCGCCTGAGCGCAGAACGTCGGGGATGCGGTAGCCCCGGTACTCCGACGGACGGGTGTAATGCGGGTGTTCCAGCAGCGAACCGGCGAAGGATTCTTCCTGGGCGCTGGCGGCGTTGCCCATCACCCCGGGTACCAACCGCGTCACGGCTTCGATGACGACCGCCGCCGCGACCTCGCCACCGGCCAAGACGACATCACCGACAGAGATCTCGTCGTGGACCAGATGCAGGTGCACGCGTTCGTCGATCCCCTCATAGCGGCCACACAGCAGAAGCAACTGCGGTTCGGCCGCCAACTCGTGGACCAGAGTCTGCTGCAGCCGTCGGCCCCGCGGGGTCATCAGCAACGTTCGAGGCCGCCCTTCGACCGAGCCGTACAACTCTTCCACGGCCTCAAAGAACGGTCCAGGGGTCATCAGCATCCCGGCGCCGCCGCCAAAAGGCGCATCGTCAACGGTCCGGTGCGCATCGTCACTCCACTGCCGCAGATCGTGGATGTCGAGCTGCACCAATCCTCGTTGCTGTGCCCGCCCCAGCAACGACACCCCCAAGGGACCGTCGAACCAGTCCGGAAAGATCGTGAGCACATCGATGTGCATTGCCGTTTGGGTGTCGGTCACAACGCCTCGTCCAGGTTCAACAGGCCCGGGATGGGCTGGACCACGATCGGATCGGCCCGCCAGTCCAGAAGATCACTGACCATGGGAATGCTGACCTGCGACCCATCAAGTCGGGTGATGTTCAGATAGTCATGGGCATGTCCATCGATGACCGTGGCGACCGATCCCACGGTGTCACCCTCTGGATCCACAACGGTGCGGCCGATCAACTCCTCTATCCAGACCGACTCGTCGTCCAGGGTGACCTCGGTACGGGAGCGCAACAACACCGCCCCCCGCAAGGTTTCGGCCGCCTGCCGGTCATCCACCCCGACGAACCCGACGACCAACTTGGCCGCGTGCAGGCGTGATCGATCGACCGTCACCGACCCGGAGTCCCCCACCACACCGTAGATCGCCAGGGGCGCGAAAGATTCGGACAGGTCGGGGTCCGCGAACACATACACGTCACCGTTGACGCCAAACGGCTTGCCGACCCGGCCGACGACAACCTGCCCATCAGGGACGCTCGACTCATCGGGCACGCTACTGCCTGCGGGAATCGGCACGACCGTGGACCTTGCCGAGATGGCTATTCGACGATCTCGACGGAGGCGTTGACGCCCTCCCGCGTGCCGGCGGCTTTGACCATCGTGCGAATGGCCTTTGCAGTGCGGCCACGTTTTCCGATGACCTTGCCCATGTCCTCTGGGTTGACCCGCAATTCCAACTGCACGGTTCCGTCTTCGTCGTCACGGGCCTCGATTTGGATGTCCTCGGGATTGTCGACCAGGTTGGTCACGATGAACTCCAGGACCTCTTCGGTCATCTGCATGCCGATTACTCCTTCTCCGTGGCGTCGTCGTCCGTGGCGTCGTCGTCCGTGGCGTCGGCTGGTTCGGAGGTGTCGGCCGCAGCCTCATCAACCGCAGCCTCATCAGCCGGGGCCTCAACCGCCGCCGCAGCCTCATCAACCGCAGCCTCATCAGCCGGGGCCTCAGCAGACGCCGCAGCCTCGTCAACCGCAGCCTCGTCGGTGACAACAGTGTCGTCGTCACTCTCTTCGGCTTCGTGGGCTGCTGCCTCTGCGGCGGCGGCCTCTTCCGCGGCCTGCGCGTCTTCAGCGGCGCGTTTGTCGGCCAACTCCTTGGCCGCCGCGGCTTCGTCCTCGGCGATCTTGCGATCCCGTTCCTCGGCCGCCTGTTGACGCTCCGCGATCTTGGCGGTGCGGTCTCGACCGGAATCGCCAGGCTTGAACTCCTCCCACACACCGATCACCCGCAACAGTTGCTTGACCTGATCGGACGGCTGAACACCGTTCTTCAGCCAGTACAGGGCGCGCTGTCCGTTGATCTCGATGGTCGAGGGATCGTTCAACGGCTGGTAGAAGCCGATGTCCTCGATGTAGCGACCGTCGCGTGGTGAGCGCGAATCCGCTACGACCACCCGATAGAAGGGTGCCTTCTTCTTGCCTTCGCGCCGTAGGCGCATGCGAACTGCCATGTCGTTGTCTCCAATAACGTCTACGCGTTGTTTTCATCTACCGTCCGCACAGGGGTGCACAGCCGGCCACGCAAGGCGGGGATGCCGCCTTCGGTACCGAGCGCCGGGATCAGACGGAAGCGAACGATCCTCAGGTACGCGGGAGCCGCCAAACTATCAGAAGGCCAGCAGTGTTGCGACGGCGTAGGCGGCCAACAGGACCAGCCCCTCGGCCCGGGTGACGTGGAACTTCCACCGGCAGAACACCGCGAACAACACACAGGCAGCGACCATGATGACCAGACTCAGGCCGAACTGTTGATCCAACGGCGTGGTGTCCAAAATGCCGGCGACCCCTGCCACGGGCAACGAGTTGAAAATGTTGGACCCGACGATGTTGCCGATGATCAGGTCGTTCTCACCACGTCGGGCGGCTGCGACCGCGGTGACCAGTTCCGGCAGCGACGTGCCGATCGCGACCACCGTCAAGCCGATGACCGCCTCGGACAAGCCCAGGGTCGTTGCCAGACCGGAGGCCCCCTCCACCAGCAGCTGCGCGCCCGCCAACGTGCCGACCAGACCGATCACGGTCAGTCCGACGGAGGGCCACAGGGCATTCTCGCCGCCAGCCAGGTCTTCGATGTCGTCAGTCAGAGCGTCGGCGGCTGCTCGGTCACGGCTGGCCCAGAAGATGATCAGCCCGATGGCGACGACCGCGCCGATGAACAGGCCGATTGCTTCGACGGTCGTCACCAGGAGATCTGCGCTGACCAACGCCAGGGCGGCGACGCTGACCAACATCAGCCGGATCTCCTGACGCCAGATCCGCACGGTGATGGGCAAAATACCGAAGGTGGCGGCGGCCCCGACGACCAGCAGCACGTTGGCGGTGTTAGACCCGACGATGTTGCCCAGGGCGATGTCCTGCTTGCCGGCGCTCGCGGCGAGGGCGCTGACCAGCAGCTCGGGAGCACTGGTACCGAACCCGACGACCAACGCGCCGACCAGAACGACCGACACCCGCAGGATGGTGGCGACACGAACCGCCCCAACGACGAACTTGTCGGCGGCGTAGGTCAACAGGGCCAGGCCCACCAGCAGGAAGAGGGTGTCACGCACCGCGCGGAGGCTACCTGCGAGACTGCAGGACCATGGTGGAGATCGATGAGGATGCGTTTGAGCGGTTGGTGGACCGCGGCCTGGACCTGGTGCCCGAGGAGTTGTTGGCAATGCTCGACAACGTCGTGATCCTGGTCGAGGACCAGCATCCACAGGAGCCAGATCTACTGGGGTTGTACGAGGGCATCCCGTTGACCGAACGGGACTTCTACGCCGGGGTCCTGCCGGACCGCATCATGATCTATCGCGAGGCGCTGTGCCGGATGTGTGATACGAGGGAGGAACTGGTGGAGGAGGTCGCCGTCACCGTCGTGCATGAGATCGCCCACCACTTCGGCATCGATGACGACCGGCTGCATGACTTGGGCTGGGGCTGATCGAGGACACCACAGGACCGCAGATCAGCCGGCCGAATTTGTGCACATGAAACCGCTTGCCGGCAGACCTGCACATTCATGACGAGCGCCGTGCGGCCGACGGTCAGCCCAACGCTTCCGCGCGATCCTGCGATCCACGCCAGGTCGCCGTCATTCATCACCGTCGTCGGGACCGTCCGGGCTGAGCCAGTCCAGTGTGGTCTGGGCGAACGCGCCGGGTGCAGCTTCATGGACATGGTGTCCCACCGGAATAGTTATGAACTGGCACGCTGGCACCACCCTTGCGACCTCGGCCAGCTTGGCCTGGGGGACGTGACTTGTTGGA